>JAAZHD010000260.1 GCA_012510895.1 Clostridiales bacterium | reverse complement strand
TTGCCCAGCTGGGATACAAAAACTCTCTGGATGTGGCATGGGAGCAGGCTCAAAAGGCTTATGAACGTGTCATGGGTTACATAGCTGAAACAGCCCGGGAGGGGGATAGATTAGCTGCTATAGAGCTGGGAGGGAACCCTGTGGTTGATATTGCCGAGGAAAAATCTTACTGGCAGCCGGCACCTGAGCCCTTTATGTTGCCTTTACCCAGACCAAGATTTAAGGTTGTCGGCGGTATCAGTATCCAATATCAGCCCGGCAAAATACATTTCAATGCCATTATTCATCCTGTGAGGTTTAATGTAACGCCACACAAGGTGGAAATCTACATGAGACAATATCCCGATATCAGTATAGAGTATACGGGGAATTCCATAGACAGGAGGGTATAGATTTGATTATAAACTCCAAACATTTTGGCCATATTGAGATACCTGAGAAGGAGATAATACGATTCCCATATGGCATATATGGATTTGAGTACATAAAGGAGTATGTGCTGCTGGGAAAGGTGGGAGATGACAATCCCTTTATATGGCTCCATGCCGTACATAATCCCGATGTTTGCTTTGTGGTAATAGATCCATTTGTATTTAAAAAGGATTATTCTCCTTCGATAAACGATGAGGTTTTAAATAAATTGGAGGTAGAGGACCCAGCTGATATACGGTTTTTATCCATCGTGGTAATTCCTCAGGATGTGTCCAGGATGACCGCAAACTTGAAAAGCCCTATTGTGATAAATGCTAAAAAGAATATTGCCATGCAGGTTATACTGGATGATGAAGAATACAGCACCAAACACCACATACTTGAAGAGATGAAAAAAGGGGCATAAGTGCAAAGTTGGCACTAATCTATTGATTGAGGTGGAGATATGCTGGTTTTAAGCCGGAAACCGGGCCAGTCGATTTTGATTGGAGATAATATAGAGGTGCAAATTATCGAGATCCAGGGGGACCAGATCCGGATAGGAATAAGTGCTCCGAGGGATATTTCCATTGTCAGAAAGGAACTTATTGATGAGGTTAAACTCACCAACCGGGAAGCGGTGGTGGACAGTTCACGTATTTCCCTTGAGGATCTCCGAAAGGCCCTAAAGAAATAGACAAAAAGTACTAATAAATTCTATAAATACCTGTTTTACCTCTAAAGTTTTGAACTATATTGTCGATATAAATAAATGAAAACAAATAAAGTCTTTATCCTTTGCAGCGGCCGGGCAGGGGATAGCTTTAAATAAAAAACCGCTGAAAGGGACTTTGGCGGAAATAAAAAATTCAGGGAGGAATGATTTATGAGGATTAATCACAACATTATGGCTCTTAATGCATACAGACAGCTCAGTGTCAATAACGTTGGCGTTCAAAAATCTCTGGAGAAATTGTCATCCGGTCTCAGAATCAATCGTGCTGGTGATGATGCCGCAGGACTCGCTATTTCCGAGAAGATGAGAGGCCAGATTCGGGGTTTGGAGCAGGCGAGCCGTAATGCACAGGATGCCATTTCACTCATCCAGACTGCTGAAGGCGCTCTTAACGAAACCCATGCCATTCTCCAGCGTATGAGGGAGCTGGTTGTCCAGGCAGGGAATACCGGTACGAATCAGTCGGAAGATTTGCAAGCTATTCAGGATGAGATTAAGGCCTTGAAAGACGAGATTAATGGGATTGCTGCACGTACACAGTTTAACGGTAAGACACTTTTAGATGGCACTTATGCAGTTGATACAAGCGGTACAGGTGGTACAAGCGGTATAGGCGGTACAAGTGGTATAGGCGGTGCAAGCGGAGCAAGTGGTGCAAGTGGTGCAAGCGGAGCAAGTGGTGAGAGCGGTACAGGTGGTACGGGTAGCCCAGCCGGTGCAGGCATTACAGGCTCTGCAAGCGTTGCTAAAGGTTTAGTTTTCCAGATTGGTGCGAATACAAATCAGAATCTTACTTTGAATATCGCTACGATGACGACATCGGCTTTGGGAGCAAATGGAGGACCTACCATTGCCAGTATAGATGTCACAAGTTTTGCAAATTCAGCCCTTCAATTTGATAAGCAACTTACTGCGATAGATGCTGCTATAAATGCTGTTTCAGCCGAACGCTCCAAACTGGGTGCTACACAGAACAGATTAGAACATACCATAAAGAACCTTGACAACGCAGCAGAGAACTTAACAGCCGCTGAGTCCAGAATTCGCGATGTGGACATGGCAAAAGAGATGATGGAATTCACCAAGATGACTATACTGTCTCAGGCTGCCCAGGCAATGCTGGCCCAAGCCAATATGCAGCCACAGGCAGTGCTGCAGCTTTTACGGTAACAAGTAGATTAAGCAGGATGATATAGTGTTAAAGGAGTCGTTTCTTGACTCCTTTAACATTATAATTTTATTGTTTTTAGCTTTATTCAAATGACATGCAGGGTTTTGGGGGAAATTATGTTAAAAAAAGAAGTGTTAATTGAAAAAAGCTTAGATGGATTGAGTATTGTTAAAATTGTAAAAGACGGTAAGGCTGTATATCTCGGAAGTAAATATAATATGCAAAGAGAAATAGAGAACTTCCTTGCTCAATTGGGTGATGAAAAAGTAAAAACAATTCTGGTTTTTGGATTGGGTTCGGGTGAACATATTAAAAAATTATTGAATAAAAATGAAGTTGCTAAAGTTTATGTATTTGAACCGGATGAAGATGTACTTAGCAAAGTAAGAGTTTCGCATGTTTGTGATGATATATTCAATGTAGATGGTGTGTATGTAGGAAAATATGATAAAAATCAATTTAAATTTTTAATTAACCATATAATAACTGAAGTTAATTTGGAATATTTTAAAATTATGTGTTTTGCTAATTACGGGTTTATCTTTGGTGAAGAATATAAAGAGTTTTTGTCTATAATAAAGAAGAAAGCTGTTAATATAAAAATAAATAAAAACACTAAATTTAACTTTTCCGAGTTATGGTTTGATACGTTTGTAAGAAACATGCTTTATTTAAAGGATGCTGTATGTGTCAATGCTTTAAGAAATTTGTACAAAGGGAAAACCG
>JAAZHD010000032.1 GCA_012510895.1 Clostridiales bacterium | reverse complement strand
TAAGATGATACTTGCTGGAAGTAGCCATATTCTCTGTTGATAACTACGGAATCAGTACTTCTTTCAGCATTTTAGGATATACTCCATTGTATCATCGCAAAAAGTGTAGTTATGAAATTCCCTCATTTAAAAATAAATATTGTCTTTTTGGAAAACTTAAACTTAACAAGAAGACAGGCTAGGAAGTCTGAAAGCTAAAGGTGTTTCATTATAAATTATGGTGGTATATTTTTTTATATACTTTTTTTCTTATCTAATCATTATTTTTGGAGGGATCCTTATTAGCTGTCTGTTAGTTATATTTGGAGGTACCGGGGATTTGGCGCGCAGAAAGATTTACCCGGCCATTTATAATCTGTTTTTATCCGGTGAGCTGCCGGAACATTTTGCCGTGTTGGCAGTAGGCAGGCGGAACAAGATTGATGAAGTTTTTCGCAGTGAAGCAGCTGATGCTATCCGCAAATTCAGCCGAGTAAATCCAGGAGACAATCGTGCATTAGAAACACTGGTTTCCAGATTCTATTATTATCGTGCTGATTTCACACAATACCAAGGTTATGAAAAAATTGCAGCCTTAATGGAGTCATTAAATGAAAAATATGGGACAGAAGGAAACCATATATATTATCTTGCTGTAGCCCCGGAACATTTTGGATCTATTGTGCAAAACCTGGCCAGGAGCGGGTTGGCTGATCAAACAAATGGTTATAAACGGGTAGTAATTGAGAAACCTTTTGGCAAGGATTTAAAATCAGCAGTTGAGTTAAATAATATTATCACTCAAGTCTTTCACGAGGATCAGATTTTTCGAATAGATCATTTTCTTGGAAAAGAAATGCTTCAAAATATTACAGTAATTCGATTTGCCAATGCTTTTTTTGAACCGGTTTGGAATAACAAATTTATAGATCATGTACAGATTACCTCAAGTGAAGTAATAGGAGTTGAAAACCGGGGTGAGTATTATGAAAAGTCAGGTGCAATGCGGGATATGATGCAGAATCACATGCTTCAACTTCTTATGCTTACCGCTATGGAGCCTCCAGTCAGCCTGAACACCAACGATATTCGTGATGAAAAGGTAAAAGTATTGAGGTCAATTAATCAAATAGAACCTAAAAATGTAAACAAAAATGTGGTAAGAGGACAGTACACTGAAGGATATATCTCAGGGAAATGGGTTCCAGGCTATAGAGCTGAGGACAGAGTTTCACCTTATTCTCTTACAGAAACATATATGGCTATGAAGGTCGGAATAGAAAATTTCAGATGGGCAGGCGTCCCTTTCTATCTAAGAACAGGAAAAAGGCTGCCGGTTAAGACTACAAAGATCTTAGTTCAATTTCGACCATTGCCGGGAGTTATATATTATAAAGAGTTTAGCAACTTAGAATCAAACAGAATTATAATTGAGGTACAGCCAAGAGAAGGAGTAATTATTAGGTTTAATGGGAAAAAACCTGGCACTCGTAATGAAATTATACCTGTTGAACTGGATTTCTGTCAGAATTGTGCCGTGGGCGAAGTTTCTCCTGATGCATATGAGAGATTATTATTGGATGTGATGAAAGGAAATTCCACTCTGTTTACCAGATGGGATGAGGTAGAACATGCATGGAGACTCATGGATAATATTTCCAAGGGATGGCAAATGCAGCCGCCTGTTATACCTTCTTATCCGGCCGGTACCTGGGGGCCGGCAGAATCAGATGAACTGCTAAAGATGGATAACAGAAAGTGGATTAATCCATAATAAAATTTTGTCTCTGTAAGGTATTTTTGTGAAACAATTATAGGTATTCTCCGTCATAGAAGATTGTATATATTAAAAATATATAATTTCTATGAGGAGGACATATCATGAAAAAACTACAAATCTTTATAATTACAACATCTTTTTTGATCGGACTTTCTTCTTGTTCATTTGTGGATGGGAAAAATAGACAAGCAGGAAAAGATCCGGCATCTAATGAGAATCTGGAAGGCAGTTTGGAGGAGATCCTGGATAAGATATACGAAACAGCTAATCTGGAAGATAGTTTCAGAGAATGGATACAAGAC
>JAAZHD010000259.1 GCA_012510895.1 Clostridiales bacterium | reverse complement strand
CTGATGGTAGCCCATAGCGGCATCCTCAGGCAGCAGATATTGTGACTCAAGGAGATTGTACAAAGCCAGAAATATGAGCACAAGCAAACTAATAACCAAAGTAGCTTTGTTTTGCTTTCTTATGTTCGTCATAGGATTCGATCCTTTCGATGACTATGTACACGGTGCTATAGGTGTGTATATTGTATTGTGTACATTATACCTTATTTTTTATCGAATTGAAACGCCTCCATAGGCTCCTGAAAATTAGTTTTATAGTTTAAAATTAAAAGCCCCGGCGGTAACAATTCACATCGGGACTATTTCTATAACTCTGTAAGCAGCCTAAATCAGCTTATATTAACCTTTAGTATTGCCGTTATCTATATTAGATTAAATAGCAACTGTCTCCTCCAAATATTTCTCGCGGCACTCCCAGCTGCAAAAGTGGCATGTTTTACCTTCACAATGCATAATAAAGGCTTTCGTCCTGTCTATCATCCTGCCGCAGTAATCATCCTTCACCAAATGTTTTTGCAATTCAGATTCTTCCAGCCTTTTCTGCTCCATCATCTTTATCTGCAGCATTTTTTCATTCATTAATTCGGTGCTTCGCTGAGCTTTCTGCATTCTTCTGGACATAATAAAACCTGTTGCTATGGTAATTACCGCCCTGATCAAAAATATGATCATGGTAATTCTGAGCACAGCGTTAATAAATTCCATAAATCTCACCTTCCTTATATAATTATAACACCTTCTTGCGAAATGAAATGTGAATAATTTGTTAAATAAACAGCTGTTTTTATGGAACTAATATTTGTCATATGGTACTATAGTCATGAGGTGATATTTTGGTAGCATTGGGCAATGATTGGGACGAATTGCTGAAGGATGAATTTCGAAAGGAATACTATTTGTTACTCAGGCAGTTTTTGAAAAGAGAGTATCGCACTCGTACCATTTATCCGGATATGTATAAAATTTATGAGGCCCTGCGATTAACTTCCTACAAGGATTGTAAAGTGGTTATTCTGGGTCAGGATCCATATCATGGTCCGGGCCAGGCACATGGTCTGGCATTTTCCGTTCCTGAAGGCATTGCTATTCCTCCCTCCCTTCTTAATATTTTCAAGGAATTGGAATCGGACTTGGGCTGCAATATCCCAAATAACGGCTGCCTTGTACCCTGGGCCCGACAGGGAGTTCTGCTTCTTAACACCAGTCTTACGGTTGTTGCCGGACAGGCCAACTCTCATCGGAATAAGGGATGGGAGATACTTACAGACAGAATTATTCAGCTGCTGAACGAGAAGGAAACCCCTGTTGTTTTCCTCTTATGGGGCAATAATGCAAAGAGTAAGGAAAAATATATTACAAACAGCAGACATCTTGTGCTTAAGTCAGTGCATCCCAGCCCTCTTTCCGCTGACAGAGGTTTCTTTGGCTGCCGCCACTTCTCCAGGACAAATGAGTTTCTTGCGGGAACCGGGCAGGAGCCGATCGACTGGCAGATACCCAATATTTAAAGTTAGGAACGCATCTTTGGCTTATCTGTTTAAAAAAGACTAATAATATGGAGGTGTAGTAGATGTTGATAGAGGAATTAAGAAGACGAGAGCTTCCGCCTTTATTCACCATGAACGATGGCAGACCTTGTACTGCGGATCTGTGGAGAGAGCGCAGAGCGGAAATATTGGATATTTTGCAGAGGAATATCTATGGCTATACGCCTCCCCCGCCAGAAAAAGTGACAGGGGAAGTGGAGGCGGAAGAAGGCGAGCGTGCTTTTGCAGGGAAGGTGCTTCAGCAGCGTATCCGAATAACCTTTGATACACCTAAAGGAGATTTTTCATTCCCTCTGTATCTTTTCCTGCCAAGAAACATTCCCAAACCCCCTCTTTTCCTTCATATTGCCTTTCGTCCGGACATACCTGACAGATACAACCCCATTGAAGAAATTACGGATAACGGCTTCGGGCTGGCTTTTTTCCACTATAAGGATGTTGTTAATGACAATCTTCACGGAGATTATTCAGACGGTCTGGGAAAACTTTTCATTGATACCGGCACATCCAAGAAAAGGCCTTCTGACCAGTGGGGTAAAATCGGTATGTGGGCATACGCTGCCAGCAGGGCTTTGGATTACCTGTTAACCCGTGATGATGTAGACGGCAGACATATTGCAGTGGTCGGCCATTCCCGTCTGGGCAAGACAGCATTATGGGCTGCAGCCCAGGACGAGCGCTTCTTTATGGGCATTTCCAATAATTCCGGAATAGGAGGAGCTGCCATAGCCAAACATTCCACAGGAGAACGGGTCATTGACTTTATAAGGGCTGGCAGCTGGGATTGGTTCTGTGAGAAATTCCAGGAATATTCGGGTTATGAAGATATTAATATGCCCTATGATCAGCATTTCGTTCTGGCAGCCATAGCTCCCAGATTCATTTGTGTGGGCAGTGCAGAAAAGGACAGAGGAGCTGATCCTAAATCCGAGTTTTTGTCATGCGTGGCTGCAAGTGAGGTATACGAATTATTAGGCCATTCCGGACTTGTGACGCCGGATGAATATCCGACGCCCGGAACAAGTCTGCATGAAGGCAGGATAGGATACCATCTACGTCCCGGTCACCATTACTTCAGCAGAACAGACTGGTTGGAATACATGAAATTTATGAGGTTGAAAATGGAGTAAATCCGCATCCGTCCAATTGAATCAGCATGCATAAATATGGTATGATAAGAAATAGCTATTAAGAAAAAATATGGAGTGTTGAAACTATGAAATATCTGTCTTTTGGTGAAATAATGCTGCGTTTGAAATCACCCGGTCATGAACGCCTGTTTCAGGGGCCGACGCTGGAGGCCACCTTTGGCGGAGGAGAAGCCAATGTATCCGTTTCCCTGGCCAATTACGGCCTTGAATCACAGTTTATGACCATACTGCCTGACAATCCCATTGCAAGAGCCTGTATTGCTGAGCTCCGAAAACTCGGAGTAGATACAAGCAAGATTCAGTTCGGCAAGGGGCGTATGGGAATTTACTTTTTGGAAGCAGGTGCCAACCAGCGTCCCAGCAAGGTTATCTACGACAGGGAATATTCTGCCATCTCACTGGCCAAGCCCGGCTCCATTGACTGGGAAAAGGCTTTCAGGGATGTGGGCTGGTTCCATATCACCGGAATTACCCCTGCCATATCGGCTTCAGCAGCAGAGCTTTCCATGGAAGCTGTTAAGGAAGCGAAAAAAAGAGGTGTCACCGTCTCCTGTGACCTGAATTTCCGGAAGAATCTGTGGAAATACGGAAAGACGGCACCGGAAGTTATGAGAGAGCTTGTTAAATATGTGGATGTTGCCATCGCAAACGAGGAAGACTGCCAAAAAAGCCTGGGAATCGAGGTAAACGTGGATGTTAAGAGCGGCGAGCTTGACACCGACAAGTATAAAGCCTTGTCAGATGCAGTCCTGAATGCATATCCCAATTTAAAGATGATTGCCATTACCTTAAGGGAAAGCAGGAGCGCTGACATAAACGGCTGGGCAGCCTGCCTGAATGACAGAGAAAATTTTTACCTGAGCAGGAAGTATGAAATTCAGGATATCGTTGACAGGGTAGGAGGAGGAGATTCCTTCGCCAGCGGTCTGATATTCGGTTTAAACAATTACAAGAGCAGGCAGGATGCATTGGAGTTTGCCGTTGCTGCCAGCTGTTTGAAACATTCCATTATTGGAGATTTCAACCGGGTAACTGTTGATGAGGTTGAAAACCTCATGGGCGGAGATGCCTCCGGCCGTGTACAGAGGTAAGACCAGGAGAAATTACATAAATAAAAAAAAAAGACCGGTATACCCGGTCTTTAATCTTTTAGATGCCATTCAATATTCCATTTATTTATATTCCATTCATTTATATTGTGTTCATTTATTTCATTTACGTCATTTATTTCACCCGATTGTAAATTTTTCGCATAAGATAATAGCCGGCTATACTGCCTGCCGTCCATAATAAGGTATTGCGCATCTTTCGCTTTTTTGGTGCGTCCACCCCCAGTTCCTGAGAAATTTCGGACATCATCTTTGACAGGGCATTGCGGTTGAACTTCATTTAGCATTCACTCCTTTTATAAGATAATATTAGTATCTCATTTTTTTTGATTTTTTAGCCGAATTATTGATAATCCATTTTATATATGTTAGATTTAAGTAGATTAGGTTTTTCTTTTGATCAACCCCATAGTCGAGTATGGAAGGAATGAAAAGCATGATTGAACTAACCAATGTATACAAAACTTATGCCAATTCTGTAAAAGCAGTTGATAATTTAAATTTAATCATTCCGGACGGTGAAATTTTTGGTTTTCTGGGTCCGAACGGTGCCGGTAAAACGACTACAATCAAGTTAATTACAGGGATTTTGAATGCTGACAGCGGTTCAATCAAGGTAAACGGACTCGATATTGAAAAAGACAGCCTGAAAGTCAAAAAGCAGATTGGTTTTGTGCCTGACACCCCCAATATGTTTTTAAGGCTTAAAGGCATGGAATATCTGAATTTTATGGCAGATATGTATGATGTATCAACGGAAGAGCGCAGGGAAAGAATAGACGATCTGGCCCGGCGTTTCGGCATGACAGATGTGCTGCAGGACCGCATACAAAGCTATTCCCACGGAATGAGGCAGAAGATTGTTATTATGGGAGCCCTGGTTCATAACCCGCCTGTATGGATTTTGGATGAACCCATGACAGGCCTGGATCCCCGTTCTTCCTTCCAGCTTAAGGAGATGATGAGAGAGCATGCTGATAATAATAAGACGGTGTTCTTCTCTACACATGTTCTGGATGTGGCGGAAAAGGTTTGTGACCGAGTTGCCATTATCAATAAAGGGAAGCTTCTGTTTTGCGGCTCCATGGAAGAAATGAAGGATCATTTTAAGAAGAATGCTTCTCTGGAAAAAATGTTCTTGGAGTTGACGGAAAGTGAAGAATAAAACCCTTTTATTAACAAAAACACTGATTCGAAACGGAGAAGGGCTGAACTTAAAAGGCAGCAATACATTTGCAAAGATATCTGTTCTTGTGGCATTTGCAGTTGTTATTCCCATGATCATGTTTGGCATCGGCAGTTTCGTGGTCTTCCTGATGGGGGTTTTAAGACCCATAGGACAGGAAGGGCTTATCATAAGCATGGGGCTTTCACTTAATTCAGCCATCATTTTCATATTTGGACTGATCTATATAATCAGCACTTATTATTTCTCTTCTGATGTGGAGTATTTGCTGCCCCTGCCGCTGAAACCCGGACAAATTGTTGGAGCTAAATTCCTGGTGGTAACCTTATACGAATACATGACCACGGCCGTGTTTTTCCTCCTTTTTTGGGTAACATACGGAGTAATGACCGGCTCAGGAGTCCTTTATTATTTATATGGCTTAATAATTTTTCTTTTGCTGCCAATTACTCCTTTGGCTTTGGCGTCAGTTCTGATTATGGTGATTATGCGTTTCACCAATTTATCCAGGTATAAAGATACTGTTAAGGTAATAGGCGGTCTGCTGGGCGTATTTTTGGGCATTGGCGTTAACCTCATAGTTCAAAGGTTTTCTACGAATATGTCTCAAGAAGAGATTCTTGCTCTTCTCCGGAAAGGAGAGAACTCTTTGCTTGAACTGTCAAACAGCATATTTCCGACAATAAAATGGGGAGCAAAGGCCATGGTGTCCAGCGGTGACTGGTCAGGTTTTCTCAGCTTCCTTATCTATATAGGGTTTTCTCTTTTGGTATTTTTGGCAGTTCTGCTGATGGGTGAATGGATTTATTTGCGAAGTGTTATGGGAATGTCAGAAACCGGTTCAAGAAGACACAAGACCGGCAGCAATTATTTGGAGAAAGAAGCAGTGCGGGGTTCTGTTGTTGGAACCTATCTGAAAACAGAGCTTAAGCTATTGATCAGAACGCCTATTTATTTCATCAATTGTGTAATAATAAATTTTCTATGGCCCATATTTCTTTTTCTGCCAATGATTATGCAAAATCCGGCGGAAAAAACGGATATGATGAAAGGAATTACAGGATTCATGGCTGATCCTGAAGCATCAGGATTTATCCTGATAGGAGCTTTTATATTTGCAGTATTTATGGGATGCATGAATGCAACAACTTCCACTTCAATCTCTCGTGAAGGCGGGGAGCTGTTTATAAAAAAATATATTCCGGTAAGCTATCAGAAGCAGCTGACAGCAAAAGTTCTTTCAGGTTTTGTATTGGGGCTGGCTGCCATTATAATCGCTGTATTTTTGGCAGTATTAGTGTTTAAACTGCCTGTCTGGACAGGTTTGCTGATTCTGCTCACTGCATGGCTGCCCATTATGTCAACCTGTATCAGCGGGCTTCTTATAGATTTGTACAATCCGAAGCTGGATTGGGACAGCGAACAGAAAGCGGTGAAGCAGAATGTGAATGTATTATACAATATGATAGCAGGGGTGGTACCTGCGGGTCTGACTCTGGCGCTTATTCCCGTATCATCCAATTTTGTGCTGACTGCAGTACTGTTGACAGCTGCTCATGGGCTTTTATGCGCCCTTCTTATGAAGTGTCTTTTATCATTGGGTGTCCGGCAATTCCGTAAACTGGAGAATTAGCCTCTATTCTGATGCATAATCGATGTGTACTTGGCAATGTAGTCGTCAAGCCGCTGGCTGAATTCCAGTATGTCGGGATGCATAAGGTTTGAACATCCATGTTTTGCAATCAGCTTGTTCAGTTGATTTTGCATCTCCTGTATTATGGCTGCGTTAATGGCACGATCGTTAGATGTATTATCCATGCTTTCACTCTTACATCCTTTTCTATATATGTTTACCTTCATGGTATTATTCCTGAGACGGTACACTTTAGTTCTAATTTTTTTCAATTTTTAATTTGATATATTATACACTTATAACCCTGTACAAAAACAGAAAAGTGTATAATTGGAAGTAAAAAGCAAATAAAATTCAGACTATGAGCTTACAGGGTCAGGACCACTCATATATTCTACATAAAACATGGAATTCCTGCAATAAAATATTTTTAAATACAATATATTGTATTATTAGTAAAATTGAGTTATTGTTTAAGCAATTCAGAAAGACGGGAAAAAACAAATGAAAAAAATTCTGATAACTTTCTTAATAATCTTAATTATAATAATTTCATTCGTATCATGCAATAAGGCGGATGAAAACTTCATAAAAGAAAATTTTTTTGCTCTTGATACCTTTATCAATATAACAGTTT
>JAAZHD010000258.1 GCA_012510895.1 Clostridiales bacterium | reverse complement strand
TTATAGGTGCCTTCGCCTAAATAGGCCTCAACTTGTGCAGAAGAAAGCCCCGTTTTTTTTACCTCTATGGCAAAAGATGCTCCTGTCGGCCCTGCTACCTGCAGTGCGCTGGCACTCATATCGTTTATTGACAAGCTTACGTTCTGTTTTGCATTTGCTCTAATGTGGAATTTACCTTCGAATTTTCCGCCTAAAAGATTTTGAGTATTGAACTCAGTGTTTTCGGCTATCCTGGTGATTTCAGCTGCTAATTCATCAATTTCTCCCTGAATAGCGGCACGATCAACATCTACATTAGTATCATTGGCAGACTGTACTGCAAGCTCTCTCATCCTCTGCAGAATTGCATGGGTTTCCTGTAATGCACCTTCTGCAGTTTGGATCAGGGAAATACCGTCCTGGGCGTTGCTGGAAGCTTGCATTAAACCTCTGATCTGACCTCTCATTTTTTCAGAGATGGACAGACCTGCTGCATCATCGCCTGCCCTGTTGATTCTATAACCGGAAGATAATTTCTCCATGGACTTAGAAGCAGCAGTGTTGCCGAGTCCAAGCTGACGATGAGTGTTCATTGCCATTAAGTTGTTGTTAATTCTCATTTGTCTTCCTCCTTGAATATTTATTTGGCATCCTTGCCTTCTTAAAAACCTGGCGGCCGCCTGGTTTTTCCTCTTAATAATACCTATCGGAGTAATAATTCAATTGTTTAGTAATTTGGACAAAAAAATAATATGTTTGAACACATATTATTTTTTCTTCGGCAGATGAGAGAACACTTTTTTGTCTATTTTCATTGCTTTCCGGTTTTCTTCCTTTATAGCTTCAAATATTTCTTTCCTGTAAATCTTCTTATCTCTTGGGGCGTTAATTCCAAGTTTTACTTTTCCGTCTTCAACTCCAACTATGGTTATTTCAATGTCCTCGTCTATAACAATGCCCTCATTTATTTTTCGAGTTACCACCAGCATCAGCTATACCACTTCCTTTTCCCGGTAGAAAGGATGCCTGATCTGATAATTGCCTTTTTGCAAAATAACCTGCCTTCCCTTTAAGTTTTCAGAGTTAATAACAATGGGTGCCATAAGGTTTGCAGTCATCTTCCTAAAGTCTTCAGGAATAGTCACAATATTATATATCAGCACCTGTTTATGACTTGTTATACCAAGCTCCTCCAAATCTTGATCAGGAATGACAAAGTCATAATCAGGGAAGAAGTCCCAGGGGCGGATCATCAAAAAGGCCGTCTCTGCCTCCTGAACGCTTTGCAGACAATAGAAACTATGATTATCAGGCAGATCAATTATAACAAATTTATTTTGGTTTCGAAAGGCAGGCAGTCCATCAGGAAAATTTATTATTTTGTTTTTATTAATTACCATTTTGCCAAAATACTTTGTTTGAATAATCAATAATGATACCCTCTTTCCTTTTCACCTTAGAAAATCAAGCAGTGTAGGCTGCAATATCCTTGCTCCCATGGCTAATGATGCCTGATATACCGCTGACATCATGGCATATTCCATGGCCTTTTCTGCGATATCCACATCTTCTGTCTTGGATAAGAGCTCAGTCATATTAAGGGTTTCTTCTTCATTTTTAAGCTTAGCGGCTTCCAGTCGATTGTATTTAGCGCCCATTTCAGCCCTAAGGGACAATATATTATCAATATGATCGTCAAGTTGACCCAATAACGGACCCCCCAGTGTCTCTCCGTCTCCTGACTCCAATGCATTTATAATGCCGCTTAAGGTTTCTGATAGGGCGGCTGTTAATCTGTTTTCATCTTTACCGGCCGTGATCCATGTACCGGGTACGTTAATATGGATTGTAACATTCTGCGAAATTTCACGGGTTAACATTTCCTTGCCAGGACCGCTTGCCCCGTTATAAATCAGCACATTATCGGCATCTACATCGAAAGGAGGATTAATGGTATCCTGACCTCCGAAGATATACCTGCCGTCGTAGTTGGTATTTCCTATTTGGGCAATCTGCCCTACAAGCTGCTCAACCTCACTTTTTATAGCATTCAGCTCAGAATCTCCCTGGGTTCCGTTTGCACCCTTGATAACCAGCTCTCGCAGCCGATTCATGATATCGCCTATATTGCCGAGAGCAGAGTCGGTCATATCCACCCAGCCCAGAGAATCCTCTATATTTCTTAGGTATTGTTCATTCTGATTAATGGAGGTATGAAGGGACATAACACGTGTAACTGCGAAAGGGTCATCGGAAGGCCTGCGTATTTCCTTGCCGGAAGCCATTTGATCCTGATATTTGACCATGTTGGTAAGATTTCTATTTAAGTTATTCAGATAACCCTGTAATAAACTCTGATTGGTAACTCGCATTCATTATACCCCCATTCGGTTAATCAATGTGTCCAGCATTGCAGTCAATGTGGAAATTACGTTGGCATTGGCCTGGTAGGCATGTTGGTACTGTATGAGACAGGCTATCTCTTCATCTATGGAAACGCCCGATACAGAATATCTTCTTTGAATCAATTGTCCTGTTAATGCATCCTGATTTTCCACTTTCCTTTTGGCCTGTTCGGCTGAAATGCCAAGCCCTGCAATGACGTCTTTGAAATAGCCTTCAAAGGTACTGCCTCCGCTTATGTTTTCAAATTTCATTTCATCCGCATTATATGCGGCAGTGGTATCCGGGTTTTCTATAAATTCCTGTATTGGCAGCCAGGCATTCCTAAGCCGTGCAATGGCCAGGGCCCGTTCTCCGTTACCCTCGGGGCTGTCCCATGCCCGGCCTGTATTTATATTATCCATATCATCAAAGATGGCCTGGTTTACCCTGATATTGCCTGCATTTATGCTGCTTATATCGGATGAACCTCCCTCGCCCACGAAAAAGCTCACCGGGCTGTGACCGTCAGGATCTCCGTTATCAGCGTGTATGGTATTGACAGCATAAGCTACTGCCCGGGCCAGGCCGTCAAGCTGACTCTGGTATTTGGCAACCTCAGTGCCGATATTCTGATAACCCTTAAGTTCACCATGGTTCACTTCAAACAGGCTTAAGCCTGCATTTCCATGGTAGTTATCATTACAGGAGGGATCATTAAAAACTACTGCGCCTTCCTGAAGAAACGACGGAGAATTCTCATCAAGGGCATAACTGTCATACTCTTCTTGTGTCATAGCTAAGGTAGTCAGGCCATCAATGGAGTCTCCTCCCCTCACCAGGACAACCTGAACCCTGCCGTCTTCAAGGGTTTCAATGCTTCTTACAAGGGACATTTGCAGAGGCATCTCATTGCCCTTTTCTGTTTGCAGTATAGTACGGCCTGCGCTTTCAATTATCACTCTGCCATATTTATCTTCGGAAGCAGAAAAATCCATGATCTCTGAAAGCTTGTCCAAAAGCAGGTCTCTTTGATCCATTAAATCGTTGGGTTCTTGATTTTTCAGTTTAATTTTGAATATCTGATCATTTAAGCTTTTTATCTGTGTCAGGATTGATTCCGCATCAAATATCTTCTTTTCAGCTATGCTGATGCTGTCTTTCTTTAAGGTGTTCAGCTGTTCATATAAGTGATTCAAACTGTCTGTAAAGGTTTTTGCATTATCCCTGACAACGGTTCTGGCGTTGGAGTTTTCCGGAGACTTGGCCAGCTCCTGCCATGCATCCCACATACGTCCCATGATGGTGTTTAAACCTGTTTCGCCAGGCTCCATAAAAACCATTTCCACCTGTTCCAATATCTCCTGCCTTGCTTTATAATTACCGGCTATCGCCTTTTCCAAGCGAATCTGTACATCAAGGTAACTGTCCCGTATTCTGCTTATGCTTACTATATCCACTCCTGTACCCACTACTCCTGCATTGGGAATCAAAAAACCGGGAGTGGCTGTCATATGAACCCTTTGCCTGGAAAATCCCTCCGTAGCAGCATTGGCTATATTGTGGCCGGCGGTGCTTACAGCCTGCTGCTGTGCAAACATTCCTCTTCTTGCTGTATTCAGTGTTGAAAATATACCGGACATAGTTTCACTTCTTTCTGGTTTTTCATTTAAAAGCAACTAGTAATTCCTGTATACTTGCAGCCGTATCAAACAGAGCGGTTCAGTATGGACTTGTCTCCATCCTGTCCATCCATTTTCCCTTTTGCATCGTAAGTAGATTTTTGGCCTCCTTTAATAACGGATATCATTTTGTTGACATATGCCAATGACTGTCTTGTTAAGAGCTCATTGGTCTCCTGATACTCAGACACCAGTTTTGTCAGCCGATGCATTTCTTTTCCCGCTGCTTCCAATTCATCTGTCAATAAACCGGATTGCTTAAGCTTCGTAAGGCTCATGCCGGGATAAGTATCTTCCCGTTTCTTTTCCATTTGTTCCAAGGCATTTATATACTGTTTTTTTTCTTCAATTATTTCCAGTAAAGCAGGGGCATCTTCCTTTATAAGTGCCTGTTTTTCTCTCTTCAGGCAGTCTAAGATGCTTTCAAGTATCTTATTTTGCTTTAAAAGCAGTGTGATCAGTTCCATTTATTCTTCCTCCGGTCTGTTTTGGGTGCTGAGTTCATCCAGCAATTTATCCGACAGACCTTCAGGTGACACCTTATATGTGCCTTTTGCAATTGCCTGTCTTATGGTTTCAACCTTTTTCCAGTCTATTTCCTCATCTTTGCTGTCCAAATTTTCTATGCGGCTTTTTAATGCCTTGCTTGCTTCTGATATCTCAATCCGATCCTGTTGGGGACGGAAATCCGATTTTTTTTCCTGAATATTTAGGGGTTCTCTGTTCCGCTTGTATGCCCTGTTAATATATTCGATAGGGTTCGAACCTTGTATCTTCATTTCTTGCCACCTCCGTGCCCTGCTCCTGTTTCCCGTACCTTTGCTGAAACAGAGCAGAAAAATCCAACTCCTTTTCCTTTACCTGCCGGATATATATAATCTGCCTCTATATTATCACATCGGTTTTTCAGAGAATATGTTTAGCAAATAAATAAAAAAGCTGTTTCTATATAAGAGACAGCTTCATATCAGACATATTTAGTCATTATGACAATTATTTCTTGCCTGAGATTACCCCAGACTTTTAACCCTGTCGCCGGCACTTATAATATTGGTTATTCGAATGCCGAAGTTTTCATTGATAACCACCACTTCTCCCTGGGCCAGAAGTTTCCCGTTCACATAAATCTCCAGGGGTTCTTCCGCCAGTTTATTTAGTTCCACAACTGACCCGGGGGTTAAAGCCAGCACCTCCCGAATGGTTCTTTGGGTCTTGCCAAGAACCACATTTAACTCAAGGGGAACATCCATTATCAAATCGATGTTCTGCGGCTTCCCCTGCATAGGTTTATTCTGCAATTCTCCAAATTTGGGCTTTTGCACTAAAACCGCCTCCTCCATGGCCTCTTTGGCCAGATTGGCCTCAGGGGACTGTTCGGACTGTCAGTCAGACTTATTCTCCTGCCGGGCGTTATGCCTGCCGACAGCATTTTCACTCAACAGGCTGTTTGTAATTTCCTTTACGGTATCCAGATGAAACAGCTGCATAATATAACTGTCGATCATATCTTCCACAGTCATGCGGAAGGCAACCTGAACAATGGTTTGTTCCGCTTCAATCCCGTCAATTATTATATCATCATGGCCGTCCCAGACCTGTACTGTGGGTGGAGTGATATTGATGCTCCTTCCCAGCATGGCAGCCAGGGATGTGGAAGCAGAACCGATCATCTGATTCATTGCCTCGGATACTGCACTTATTTGCATATCTGAAAGCGTATGAACGGAGCCGGCCTCCCCGCTGTCTCCTCCAATCATCAGATTGGCAATAATAGCTGCATCAGGTACATTAATAAGCAGTACATTGGAACCCTCCAGCCCCCTGGTAAACTTCACCTGAAAGATTACATTGGGTATGGAGGTTGACTCCTGCAGTTTTTTTAATGTTGTTACAGTAACTTTAGGCGTAGTAATCTCTACTTTGTTGTTTAGTATTTGAGACAAGGCCGTAGCAGCCGTGGCCATGGAAATATTTCCGACTTCGCCCAGCATATCGCTTTCGCCCTCAGTTAACAGGGATGCCTGTTTCTTATCTGCACCTCCGCGCAGGAGAAAATCAATTTCCTGCTGTGATAAAACACCGTCATTCATCACTGTCCACATCCTTTTCCACGATTTCTACTACCTGTACCGCCAGCTTGCCCTTGTACAAGCCCGGTTGAACCTTGAAATGCAGTTTATCTTCGATATACATATACATAGGTTCATTAGTAAATTGATCCAGGGGAAGAACATCCCCTTCCGACATAGTCAGAAAATCTTCCACGGAGATTTGAGCTCTTCCCATCAATACAGACAAGTTTACTTTGGCAGACAGAATTCTGTCTTTAAGAACGGAGGCATACTCCTTGCTCTCCTGCATATTTTCCTTTTGGAACCAGTACTGCATGTCCAGCTTGTCCACAATTTTTTCAATGGACAGATATGGGATGCACAAATTGACAAAACTCTGAATACCTGAGACCTCAGCAACAAAGGTCATTAAAGCAACCGGCTCAGTGGGGGACATGGTTTGGTTCAGCTGAGGGTTGCTCTCCAGGGATTCAAGAACCGGATTAACCTCTATTACATCCCGCCAGGCTTCCTTCATGCTGTTTAAAACCTGTTTAAGCATGTCCTGTATAATGCTTAATTCAATATCTGACAGTTCCCTGACAGCCATCTGCCTGGCAGGCTTTCCGCCGCCGCACAGCAATTCTATAATCTGAAAGGCAAATTGAGGATTAATCTCCAGAAGCAGGATTCCTCCCAGGGGAGGCATTTTAAAATTCAACAACAAGGTGGGATTGGGAATGGACCGTATGAATTCTTCGTATGTAACCTGTTCAATGGATACGCCC
>JAAZHD010000031.1 GCA_012510895.1 Clostridiales bacterium | reverse complement strand
GTCCTCATGGAGCTGATCGGTTGGGGGGCGCTGCCATAGCAGCAACACAGGTTTTTGGTGCTATTGCAGGTATACAGAGCGCAAGTTTTGCAAATAAAACTAATTTTATAGAAGTTTCGGATAAAGAGTTATTTGATTGTTATACAGAACGTTTTGATAAAAAAGGCGGAGGAGTAATTGATATATCCGCCGCCATGTCAGAAATTCGCAAGATTATGTGGGAATCTGGAGCAATTGTGCGTACAGAAGAACGTTGTATTAGTGGAATTAACCGCATTGATGAAATTGAATCTATATTTAATCCCATTCTTCATTTTGAGCAATGCATTGATATAAAGAAGGTAAATGAGCTTTACAGCTATATTAATCTATCTAAGATTCTTTTGAAAGTAATGAACTACCGAAAAGAATCAAGAGGACCTCATTATCGCAGAGATTTTCCTGATATGGATTCTTCCTATAATGGACGGATAAGCGTTCGCAAAGACGGGGAAGGTTTGGAATTCAGTTTGATTTAAATTTGGCTTGACATTGGGATTTAACAATATATATACAAAAAAGGAAGGATGAATATCATGAATATGAGACCAAGCAGAGCGCTTAAAAAAATGCGTGAAGGATATGTAGCCACCTGCATTAAGCTTAACACCAGTGATTATCGGGTGGCAGAGCTGGCAGCAATATGCGGTTTTGATTGCGTATGGGTGGATATGGAACATGTTCCCAACGGTATAGAAACTATTGAAAAGGCCGTTTTGGCCACAAAAATATATGACTGCGACCTTCTGACCCGGGTTTCTAAGGGAAGTTACAGTGATTACATAAAACCTTTTGAGGCTGACAGTACCGGAATTATGATTCCTCATCTCATGAGTTTGGAAGAAGCTAAGGAAATTCAGTATTATACGAAGTTTCACCCCATTGGCACGCGGCCGATAGACGGGGGTAATGCAGACGGCAAATATACCCTTGTTGACATGAAAGACTACATGAAACAATCCAATGAAGAGCGTTTTGTGGTTGTTCAAATAGAGGATCCGGAACCCTTGGATCAGCTGGATGAAATATGCGCACTTCCTGGTATTGATATGCTCTTCTTCGGTCCTGGGGACTTCAGCCAGGGTGCAGGCGTTCCTGCCCAGTGGGATCATCCGCTAATCGATGAAACACGAAGGCGTGTTGCCAAAGTTGCCAGAAAGCACAATAAGTTTGCCGGCACAGTAGGCAATCCGGGTAATTTTGATCAACTGGTTAAAATGGGATATAACTTTATCAGCCTGGGTGCGGATGTAGTAGCATTGGCTTCTTATTTCAAAAATATTGTTTCAAAATGCGATATGAAAGCTTCTGCAGCCTATGAAGATATAGAGTAATCACTGTTATAAGTTATTAAGGAGGGTGATTTTTAATGGCTGGGATCTGGCCTCTTGGCGACAAGGAACTTAATATAGGTATTCTGGGGATGACGGAAGGCAATGGGCATCCTTATTCCTGGAGCGCAATGTTCAACGGGTATAACAGGGAGCATATGGATAAATGTCCTTTTCCCGTCATACCGGTTTATCTTAACAAACAGCCTGCTCATACCATAGGGATTCCCGGTGCCCGCATAACTCATATTCACTGCGACAACAGGGCAGACGCGGAGGATGTGGCCAGATGTTCGTTAATAGAAAATGTAGTTAATAAGCCTGAAGATATGATAGGACAAGTAGATGCAGTTATATGTGCCACAGATATCGGTTCTGAACATGTTGATAGATGCCGTCCTTTTATTGAAGCCGATATACCTATGTTCATAGATAAACCTTTAGTAGATAACGAAAAAGACCTTCAGACTTTTGTGAAATGGCGCAAAGAAGGAAAGCACTTCATATCCTCTTCTTCCATGAGATATGTAAAAACGAATGAACCGTATTTTAAAAATCACTATGAAATCGGAAAACTGATGTATATCTGCAAACCTATGTGCAAAAAGTGGGAAACCTATGGCATTCATGCTTTGGAATGCATTTATCCCTTCCTGGGAGAAGGTTTTGAGTCCATACAGAACACCGGCACCTATGAGCGAAATATGATTCATATTACTCACAAATCAGGCTGTGATGTGCATATTCCTCTCACAGCTGAAATGTACGGAGCCTCCGGAATCACCATGCTTATAGGAAGTGCAGGAAATAAAATTTTAACGGACAGCGATTCTTATTATTCATTTAAAAAACAGCTGGACAAATTTGTTGAATACTTAAGAACCGGCGTTGAACCCTTCCCCTTTAGTGAAACCATTGAGCTGATGAAGCTGCTTATTGGCGGAATCATGAGCCGGGAGCAGGGCGGGAGGAAGGTTTTACTCAGTGAAATAAAGGAGACGGTGTCATGAGTGTATTGAATAAATTTTGTCTTAAAGGCAAAAATGCTCTGATTTATGCACCTCAATTTATATACGGAGAAGAAATTGCTTCAGGCCTCAGCGAAGCAGGTGCCAAGTTATGGTTTTGCGGAGAGGATACCGAAGCTCTCAGGTTATTGGAAGATAAATTAAATTCCTCCGGAGTATCCATAGAAGGGGTCATTGAGTATCATCAGGGCAGCGAGGAAAATGCTATTTGCCTTGTCCGGAAAGTCCGTGAAAAAATCGGTAAATTGGATATCTTTGTTGATAACGGTTCCAACGGGCTCTTAAAAGGCTGGACCCACACATATGAGGAAATATATGAGGATTTGAGACGCACTCAGCTTGGCCTCATGCTTACAGTAAAACATATAGGTGCCTTAATGGCAGAGCAGGATTATGGCTCCATTATATTTATTTCAAACTATGCTGCTCTTGTAGGTTGTGATGTTCATAAGTATGAAGATAACCTTGAGAAATTTGATGAGGATTTTTCTTTGACATACGGATTTGTTAAAGGTTCTTATGTGAATTACACACGGCAGGCAGCCGGCTATTTGGGAGAACATAATGTCAGGTGCAATTGCATTGCTTTTGCTCCCATGTATGATGAGGAATCTGAAGACTTTTCCAGGGCTTTTATCAGGCATTCCCATCTGAAACGCATGACAAGCGCTGAGGATATAAAAGCTGCCGTCGTGTTTCTGGCATCAGATGCTTCATCCTATATAACCGGTGTAACACTGCCTGTGGATGGCGGTTATACAGCAAAATAAAAGGGGTAGTTTTGTATGAATACATTAGATATGTTTTCATTAAAAGGTAAAGTGGCATTAATTACAGGCGGCAGGACCATGTATGGGAAAGGCTGCTCTATTGCTCTGGTGGATGCAGGGGCTAAATTGTATCTGGCAAGTCATTCTGTGGATGCCGCCCGGAAAACAGCCAAGGAATTGAGCAGCAGAGGCAGTGAAGAAGTAGAAGTAATAGAGTTTCATCAGGAGGATCCAAAGTCCATTAAGAATATGGTTGATTATGTAGTGGAAAAAGAAGGTCGGATAGATATATTTGTCAACTGCAGCCGCGTTATTCCAAGAGGAGAAGGCAGAGGCTGGTTTCAGGATGAGGGCGCCCTTGAATGGTCTGTGCGTGTTAATTCTGCAGGTATGCTTTATATGAATATGCTTGTGGGGGAACAAATGATTCGCCAGAGAAGCGGCTCCATCATTAATTTCGGTTCTATGATGGGCTTGGTAGGGGTGGAAAAACATAATTATGACGGTGAGCCGGCTATGGCGGAAGGGGCCCATTCTCATGATTATGCTTTGAATAAATCCGGCATTATTGCCTGGACACGCCATGCAGCAAGCTATTACGGCAGATACGGCGTGCGTGTAAATACGTTATGCCCGGGAGGTCTGGCTTCAGATCGGACTCCTGCAAGGTTTTCCAAAAACTACGGCAAGCACACCCAATTGGGACGGCTTGCAAATGAGTACGATATAAGGGGACCTTTGCTTTTTCTGGCTTCTGATGCTTCGGCTTACATTACGGGTGTGTCTATTCCGGTTGACGGCGGATATACCTGTATTTAGTACGCGACATATACATTAATTAGAACTCATATTTTTTGATCAACAAGCATTGGTGTATTTTGGGAGATGATATATTTGTCTCATAAAAGAGGGATATTAATTCATCCTGAAGAGGTAGGGAATTATTGGGCAGATATTTTAATAGATTCCGGATTGAATCTTGTAGGAATTCATCCTAGAGGCGGAGTTAAAGCTGCGGAAACACTTAATAATATGCTTGAGTTTGTAAAAACAGATGCTTTTTTAGAATTTGCTCGAAGAATGAGGAGTAATGGCATTGAGTTGGAATATGAATTTCATGCTCTTTCCTGGCTGCTTAACAGAGAACTATACAGTACACATAAGGATTGGTTTCGAATGAACGAGGAAGGGGAGCGTGTGAATGACTTCAATATGTGTGCATCTAATAATGATGCACTGGAGTATGTCGCAGAAAGATCTGTGGAGTTGGCACAAAAGCTTCCTTTTACTACCGACAGATATTTCTTTTGGATTGATGATGTAAGAGCAACTTGTCATTGCCGCAAATGTAAAGAATTGACACCGTCGGATCAGGCTATGATAATATACAATCATATTTTAGCTGGAATAAGAACATCAAATAAAAATGCAACTCATTGCTATCTTGCATATGTTGATACAATGTTGCCACCTAGAAATATTGATCCGTGTGAAGGAATTTTCTTGGAGTATGCACCAATTTTACGTGATTCAGATTTACCCATTAATGATACAAATTGTGAAAAAAACAGAGAACAAGTACAGCATATTGATGGTTTAATGAAAGTTTTCGGGGCTAAAAATTCTCAGGTGCTGGAATATTGGATGGACAATTCCAGATTTTGCGGCTGGAAACTCCCCTATAAAAAGCTTAAATTAAATGAAGAAGTTCTTAGGCAGGACGTACAGTTCTATAAGTCAAAAGGATTTGAAACATTAACAAGCTTTGGTTGCTTTCTGGGGGAGGACTATGCGCGTGAATTTGGATTGCCGCCAGTAAAAGAATATTGTGAAATATTGTCTGGTTAGATGAAGATGCCATGAGTATTCAGGTGAGTACAAGTTTTTTTATTTGCATTCAGTATGTTTCGATAAAGATTGTTTATCAGAAAGGAATGTATATGCATGCGTGAAGGAAGATTGTATAAAAGATATCCTCAGACCATTTTAGCCACTGCATGCATTCCCTGGAAAGAGGATTTGACCTTTGATGAACTTATATTCAAAAAGCTTGTATATCAGTTGAAGAAAAGTGGTATAAACCATATTTACTTATTTGGCACTGCGGGGGAAGGATATGCGGTATCGAATCAGCAGTTTGAACAGATAGTGAAGGTTTT
>JAAZHD010000257.1 GCA_012510895.1 Clostridiales bacterium | reverse complement strand
TCCCCGTTCTGCTCATCTTAGCCGGTTTATGGTTTATCTTCAGTCGCTTTTCCGGAAAGCTTAATAGTGAGGATATAGATAAGATGAATCACATAACCATCTTTTCCGGACTAAAAACAAACAACTTATCACAAGATTTCAAAGGCGGCAGTATTACAGCAATATTTGGCGGTTCAGATGTTGATCTTAGGAATGCAAAGCTGTCAGATCAGGGGGCATATCTGGAACTAATTGCAGTATTTGGGGGCATTGAACTCATTGTACCTAAAGACTGGAAAATCCATATTTCGGGTGTACCTATTTTTGGCGGCTGGGAGAACAAGACACAGCAAATACCGGATGACGATTCAGGCAGCCGGCAATCAGCAGAAATCTATTGTATTGCCCTTTTTGGCGGTGTAACCGTAAAAAACTGATAATCAATGTCTATCAAAGCATAATCCGGAAAATGAAAATGATCGACATTGTCGATCATTTTATTTGGCACATCTCAGGCATTCCCGTCTGTTATTCTTTCCTTTTCATAGTAGTTTAAAATCTGCCTGTCAATTAATTCGCTTATTTTGAAGATCTCCTCTTTCGGTGCGTTCGTTTCAATTGCTTTATCCAGTTGTTCCTTTATATAGCTTATGTCTTTCATTTTTGCCAGAGTTCAATATACAAAGGCCTGCTTCATGAGGCATGAACTCCATTACACCTCCTTCGAAGGGATCATCTTTTTCCATTCTGTACCTATTATACACCAAATCCAAACTATATGCAAACATGTATTGCATGCCCACAGCATATTCATGTAAATGTCGGATTCCGGTAGAGTAATAATAGTGTATAGAGAGGGAGAAGCAGAATGAACCAGGCTGGCCAAAAAAGTAATTACGTCATAGATTTAGTTGCATTGGGGCAGAGAATACGCGCGGGCAGGGAAAGAATGCTGCTTACCCGGGCAGAGTTTGCTGAGATACTTGAGCTGTCTGATTATTATCTCGGACAATTGGAACGGGGAGAACGTCAGGCAAGCCTGATGGTTTTATTAAAAATATGTGAGTGTCTGCATTTATCCCTGGACTATCTGATTTTAGGCGGTACAAAATACCCTGTAAACGAAATCCAGGACAGAAAGGATTCATACGAGACAAAGGAAACCACGGGGAGAGAAGAATTATACAGGCTGCTGTATAGTTGTACTGATGAAGAAGTGAGCCTGATTAAGAAGTTAGTAAAAACCTTGCTTCCCTATATCAGGAAGTAGCCTCCTCAAGCACTTTTCCTATCGGCTCCCGAATTATCAGATTTGCCATGCTGTCATAAGGTGTTTCCGACATATTAATTAGTACCAGTCTATCCCCTCTATAGTATTCAACAAGACCGGCAGCCGGATAAACTGCAAGAGAAGTACCTCCTACTATAAGCATATCTGCTTTTCTGATGCAGGTAACAGCTTCATGTAAAACATCACTGTTTAAGGGTTCTTCATAGAGCACAACATCCGGTTTAATAATTCCCTTGCATACAGAGCATAAAGGAATTGATTCAAAGCTTAAAATATAATCCAGTGAATATGCACGGCTGCATCTCATACAATAATTTCTATGGACTGATCCGTGAAGTTCCAATACTTTTTTACTACCGGCTTGCTGATGCAGGCCGTCAATATTTTGGGTAATGACTGCCTTGAGTTTTCCGTCCTGTTCCAGTTTGGCCAATGCATAATGAGCAGGATTGGGTTTGGCGTCTTTATAAATCATTTGATTGCGGTAAAAGTCATAAAACTCTTCCGTATGCTTCATAAAAAAAGTATGGCTGAGCATATATTCAGGAGAATATCCATATTTGGACTTGGCTTTGTATATGCCGTCTTCACTTCGAAAATCCGGAATATTGCTTTCTGTGGATACTCCTGCGCCTCCAAAGAACACTATGTCTGAGCTTTTATCAATTAATTCTTTTAATACCTGAACCATCATTATTCCTCCCTCTATTCTTTATTAACAAACAGAATCCGCCATGGGGAACTCCTGTCTGCTAATTTCCTTGTTTAAATTTGCGGATTAATACCTTTGTAAAAGAAGATACAACAATGATTCCAATGGCAAGCGCACCTGCCTCCAGGGTGGTTTGTATGCCATATGTAAAAGCAAGCTCATAATCTCCTTCAAGCAGGCTGAGCACAAACCGAAACATTGCGCCTCCGGGCACTACAGGTATCAGAGCTACGGCAAGAAAAACAGAGGCAGGAGCTTTTCTGAGCCGCGCAACAATTTCAGCAAAAACAGACATTGCAATGCTGGCGGTCAGCATGCCTACATAGCTTTCAAATCCCTTTGCCACTGTAATTGAATAGAATAAATAACCCAGTCCGCCGTTTATGCCGGCAAAAAGCAGATTTCTTCGCTGAACATTAAAAAGTATCCCGATTGATGTTGCTGCAATGGCAGCAAACAGCACATTTTTCATCATAGTTAACCAAGCCCCAATCGTGTCAGTATCATAAGGGTAATGGCAACACCGCCGGCCAGGGCGGCCGCAATGCTGAAAGCTTCGCCCCCGCGGCTTATGCCGGATACGAAATCCCCGGCAACCATATCACGCAAGGCGTTTGTGAACAGAAGACCCGGTACCAGCTGCATCAAAGCAGCAAAGGTAATAATCCACCAGTTCGTGATGCTGCCTGAAAAATATAATAACCAGCCGCCGAAAGCTGCTATGGCTCCGCCAAACAGGTTAGTAGTGAAATAACCTAATTCAATCCGGTTTAATAAGGCAATTGCCAGATTCAGCACAGCTCCTACAATCAGTCCGAATAAAAAATGAACGAGTCCGCCGCCAAAAATAATGGTAAATGCGCTTGTGGCTGTTCCAGCTGCCAAAGTGGTCAGCCAAAGAGGATAAGCCGGCGTATTATTTATTTTAGTCAGCCGGGTTTTAGCTTCTGTGATTGAAACAGAGCTGCTCATAATTTCCCTGGATAAAACATTAACTGCTTCAACCTTTCTCAGGTTAATGCCCCGTGACGAAATTCGAATCATTCGTGTATGAACTTCACCCATGGTATCTGAAATTGATACTATAATGGAAGTGGGAGTTGCATAACACTCACTGTCTTTCATGCCGAATCCCCGGCAGATATACAGCATGGTTTCTTCTACTCTGTATATTTCTCCGCCGTTTTCCAGGGTGATTTTTCCTGCACGACATGCAATATCCATAATCTCTCCAATTTTATGGGATGCTGCTTCCACGGAATATATCCTCTCTCCTCCTAATGATCTCTCATTGCCCTGACTGTCAGGTTGTTTCTAAATATTAGTATATCATAAAACAGAAGAAAAAAAGTAGAGGAGTAGATTGCCCCAATGCCTGGAGCAATAATATTTCATATAGTTTTTAACGCCGGCAGAAAATGGATAGGAAAAACAATTGACAAAGTATAAATGGCATGTTAGTATAAATGTCCTGCCCGATAATTGCGAAGTGAGAAAGAGCTTATTTTAACCTGCTCTTTATACAATACAGAAAAAAACACTTGACAATA
>JAAZHD010000256.1 GCA_012510895.1 Clostridiales bacterium | reverse complement strand
CGCTTTGAATCAATACGGAGGTACGGAGAGACAGCCAGAACATTTATTGCAACATTTCCATCCCAGCTCACATTAAGCCATTCTCCAAAGTATTTCCTGTTGCGGACCGGCAATTGCAGCAGGCGCAGCTCTGCCGCCGGCGGGG
The DNA here is from genome assembly GCA_012510895.1 of Clostridiales bacterium. Lineage (GTDB taxonomy): Bacteria > Bacillota > Clostridia > Caldicoprobacterales > DTU083 > JAAZHD01. The sequence goes on along the minus strand of JAAZHD010000256.1, from coordinate 1,685 downwards.
GAGTCATACGAAGACTGCCGTAATCATCGGGATGAACAATGAAATCAGCAAGCTTAAAAACCGCATACCGTGGTGCTTCCTTTACTTCAATGACTGCCTTGTAAGGGATAATCTCAAAACCTATAATTAGTTTGCTGCCTTCACGTTTGATGCGGTTGGCCTGGAAGGTAGTACGTTTGTTGGGATGTGCCAGCTTGACCTCATTGTTATAGGGTCTTTCCTGGGTGACGGAAAACAGGGCGATTTCCTCACCGACGGCCAGACATTCCTCGCCGGTAGGTTTATGTATCAGGCTTTTAGTAATGCAGTCCCCACCGACAATAAGCTTAAATTCCTCATTTTCAATGATAACATCCTGGGTTTTGTCAAAAACAACTTCCATTTTACCTGCCCCTTTCTTATGCTATTTTTGGTTTTCTTAAGGGTTAAAGCAATTGGAGATGGATAAAATCGCTGATTAAACTGAGCGCATTTTTATGATACAATTATATCACAAAGTATAAAATACTTCCGTATACTATATGCAAAAGTCAGGTGCTTTTATTCACCTGTAATAAAACAAAGGCTCAGCAAACCGGCAGGCATGGAAACAGGGCCGCATTGACAGTATTACTGTGGAAATAGTAAAATGATAACAAATTATGGCTTTTGGCAGGAAGGTGGTTTTGTATGAAAAGGATACTTTACTATATCGGTACCTATACTCAGAAGACCAGTAAAGGGATTTATGGTGTATATTTTGATACTGAATCAGGCGAATTTTCCAAACCAGAGCTGTTTGCAGAGATTCCTTCTCCCACTTATATGGTAATGAACAGCAAGAAAACAATTCTATATACAGTAACAGAGCAGCTGGACAGAACCAGGGGCAAGGTTGCAGCTTTCTCCATAGAGCCTTCAACCGGGAAACTCAGCAAAATCAATGAAGTTTTGGCACCCGGACGAGGAATGTGCCATATATCCATCGACTCCACCGATTCCTGGCTGTTTACAGCCTCTTATCCTGATGCCACGGTGCAGGTCTACCCTATACTTGATGACGGCAGCGTGGGAGATGTAATTTGTGTTAAGGAACATGAAGGAAAAGGACCTAACCCTGCCAGACAGGAAAAAGCACATGCCCATCAGGTTCTTTTAACACCTGATGAAAAATATCTATGTGCGTGCGATCTGGGAATTGACAGAGTAATGGTTTATAAATTTGACAGAGAAACAGGCCGGCTTGAACAGGATGAAGAGAAAACCTTAAAGCTTCCGGACGGCTGCGGTCCCAGACATATGATATTTAATCCTGTCAGAAAAATGGCATATATATTATCTGAATTATCTTCTCAGGTTTTTACGGCTTCCTACCACCCGGATCATGGTTTTAAAGTTCTGCAAATCTTAAACACGCTCCTAAATCCAAACATGCCCTCCGATGCGGCGGCTATTCGCATAAGCACGGACAATAGATTTTTGTATGCTTCCAATCGAGGGGAGGACAGCCTTGCCCTGTTCAGCATAGATGAAAAAACAGGACTGCTCAGGCATCTTTCAAATACTGAGGCCGGCGGGAAGCATCCAAGGGATTTTATTGTAACTGATAATCATTTGCTTTGTGCAAACAGGGATACCGACAATATTATTGTATTTCAGATTTCGAAAAGCGATGGTTCATTAAAACCTGTTAAAGAGATTACAGG
>JAAZHD010000255.1 GCA_012510895.1 Clostridiales bacterium | reverse complement strand
GTTAATTGAGTACAGTATATGAGCCTTTTTATGCGATATATGCTTTTTTTCTGTAAATGGAGCAAATCCAGTGAAGTAAAATCTGTATGCGTTTAATCCAAGTTATGTCTTAAGGTGAAAATAAAAAATCGCTGTTGCGTTATCGTTAACACAAGTATATACCTGAAATTTAACGCTTGTCAACAGCAATTTTATTCATTTTGTGTATATTTATAAGTATGGACTAAGCAAAAGTTTTCAAACAGGCGGGGGGAAATGATAGCCCCTTTGGCCTGAAAGATTAAAATCAGGCGTAAATACTGCTTCCTTATTCGGCAGTCCTGTCAATACGCCGTTTACTGCCCATTTTTCATCGCCCTTATATAGATTGGAAATCAGGAATTCTGTCAGCCTTGCCCTGATGCGGCTGAATTCTTCCAGCTCGGCAATATTATGAAGCTCTAAAGGGTCTGCTTCCAGATCAAAGAGCTGGACATAATTGCCTGTCGGATAATAAATCAGCTTATATCTGCCGTCATGAACCATCCTGGTTGCTAAATCACCTTCACCAATCTCCCCGTACAGCATTTCTCTTTTTTCGGACGAGAAGGCTGAGATACCGTCAACTGTATCAGGTATATCGATATTGCAAAGATCAAGCAAGGTAGGCATTACATCTGCCAGGCAGACAAGCCTGTCATCGACCGTACCGCTGTATTCCGCCAGGGGCATGCCTGAGATTATGAGGGGTATATTGGCAGAGCTTTCATAAAATACTCTTTTTGCAACCATGCCATGATTTCCGAGCATATCTCCATGGTCTGCCGTAAACAGTATTATAGTATTGTCAAGCAGTCCTTCTTCCCTCAAAGTGCCTATCAGAACCCTGATCTGATGATCGATATGGGTACACTGTGCATAAAAGGCCTTTCTTGCATCCAGAATGTCCCTTTCAGAATATATGGCATCTCCTTTAAGTCTCAGGGCCTGCATGGGATAAACCGGATCGTCGGCCCAGTCGCCGTAATAGGGCCCATCAATCTCTTCATTCTGATACATGTCCAGATAGCACTGAAGGGGCACAAGCGGGGGATGAGGGTGGCAATATGATATGCAGTAAAAGGCAGGTCTTGTTGGATCTTTTCTTTTGATCATTCTGGCCATTTCTTTCGCAGCCCAATTAGTGGCATGACACTCCTCAGGCAGATGCCAGGGGCGTGCATAGTATGTATTATTTCCCATGCCGTGGAGGAACTCTTTGCCGGCATAACCCTGCTCAGCCAGCCAGATTTGATAGTCGTCAACCACCCCGAACTGGTATCTTCCTTCTTCTGCAAGAATCACATCATCAAAACCTATGCGATTCCGCTGAGGATACACATGAAGCTTGCCGACGGCATATGCCTGGTAACCGGCGTCTCTGAAGGTTTGGGCCAGTGTCGGCACATCAGGCATGGGCATTGTTGCTGAATATACTCTGTCACCATGAGTTCTTGGTGTTGTTCCTGTCATAAGAGATCTTCGGGCGGGAATGCATACCGGACATTCTGAATAGCAGTTGGTAAACCTGACACCGTTCCTGCTTAAGGCATCAAGGGTAGGCGTTCTGATGACTTTATGCCCTGCAGCACCCAGCAAAGCCGCTGACCAATGATCAACTACAATCATTAAAACATTAGGTCTGGAATTATTGCTCATCATTAAACCTCCTGCCGGAATTTTTGAAAAAAGCCTATTTCTGTATAGATGACAATTCAGTATTAAAGAATACCCTCCGTTTTGACAGAAGCAGATTAACCAGGCACAAGATCACTAAAAAAAGCAAGGGGATGAACAAGGTCCTCATACCGGATGCAATGCCGCCTGCTTCCGCCCTGTATCCTATAATATAAGGCACAAGGGAGGCGCCGAGGGCGCCCCAGGAAAACATTAAGCCGCCGGCTGTACCGGATCCTTGTATAAGATAATCTGCATTGGCAACTGTATTTGGATAAATGCCTGCAAAGGACAGACCAAGGCCAATGACGGATATAAACACCATTGCCGGGCTGCCGGCTAGGGTCAGAAGGATAAAGAAGAAGAGAGAGGCCGCTCCTCCTGCCAGAAGCAGAATTTCCTTGGATAAATGCCTTGACAGCCATGCACTGCTGAGTCGGCCTGCTATTACCGCCAGCCATGTAAGCGACAGTATTCTTTGAGCAAAAAGTTCATCTGCAATGCCGGTATCAAGAAGGTAAGTTGTCAGCCAACCGTTTACAGAGTTTTCAGAACCTACATAGGAAAAGAGAAGCAACATAAAGACATAGAACCGGATGTCCCGCAAAAAGCTAAGGGAAATTCTGCTTTTGGGGCCGGATATGCTGCCGTCCGTCATGTCACTCTCCTCCGTCGGCCCGGGCATGTCCATCCTGAGAAAAACATAGGCCAGAAGCAAGGAAAGCACGGCCATAATTCCCATTGCTGTCTTCCAGCCCAGGCCCAGGCTGATGACCAGACTTACAAGGAAGGGGCCTGAAACGGCCCCCACTGCAAAGAACATGTGCAGAACGTTCAGGATGCCCGCATGTCCCTTAGTTCTCTCGCTGACTATAACATTTACAAGGTTATTGATAATGCCCCAGCCGAATCCGGATATGATAAGAAATATGTATAAAAGGGCGGTTGACGGAATAAAAGCTATACCTCCATACCCTATGACATATGTAAGCGTACCAAAAATAAGAACGGAACGCCTGCCCGTATATGAGGAAATTATTCCGCCCAGCACGGCTGCCGTCAGATTGCCTGCAGCCTGCAGCATCAAAAGGGTGCCCCCCTGATCATAACTCAGCTGATAGTCCTTAAGCAGATAGGGCATAACTGCGCCCAGCATAAGAACCAGGGCACCGGTTAAAAAGAAGGAATAAAAGTTACCCAAAAGAAACAATAATGTTTTTCTGTCCTTTAACAAATTCGCACCTGCTTATCATATTTTTTCGGTTATTCATTTATCATTTATTTGGAAAACTTATTTGCAATACAGGAAGATGCATAGGAATCGGGCTTGGTTGTACATTCAAAACCGCATGATCTGACCCAACCCACTATTTCAGGTATAACTTTGGAAGACGGACCTCCTTCACCTGCATCCACATGTATGTCAATATCAAAGTCCAAATTTTCATTCTTGAGCTTTTCGGATAATTTATAAGCCATTTCCAGGCTTACACTGGTTTCATATATGATCTTCTGCCTGAGATTTGTCATCTTTTTGACCCTTTTGCAGTCGTAAAAGAAAATTCCACCCTTGCCTACTCTCCATACGGCAACAACCATCACCATTTTTGTGAAATCAAAATTCTGGGAGTCGGTACCTACTGTAATATGATAGAAACGGCTGCTGTCTTCCAGGATATAGTTCTTTATTATTCTAAACATCTCTTCCTGACTGACTTCTCCATAAGTAATGCTCCTCATATAGCCCTCCCGAATTATTATGCCTTTTTTGTTATTATATACGAGTGAGCTGTATGATTCCACAAAAAGCCTTTGTTTAAACAAGGCCCATTTGGGTTTTGTACATCAAAGCATAGTCCCCGTTTTGACGCATCAACTGTTCATGGCTGCCCATTTCAGCAATGCGGCCGTCCTTAATCAGAACAATCAGATCAGAATCCCGGATGGTGGACAGCCTGTGGGCAATTATGAATGAAGTTCTGCCTTCAGTAATGGTCAGCATTGCCTTTCTGATATGCTGTTCTGTTACCGTATCCACTGAACTGGTGGCCTCATCCAATATCATAATGGGCGCATCCATGAGAACCGCCCTAGCAATGGACAGAAGCTGCCTTTCCCCCTGGCTCAGCTCTGCCCCGCCCTGGGTAAGAACTGTGTCATACCCCTGGGGCAGTCTTCTTATAAATGAGTCTGCGCCTGAAATTACTGCCGCTTTTTTGATTTTTTCAAAAGGAATGTCTGACCTTCCATAACTGATATTCTCCCTTATGCTTACGCCGAAGAGGGAGGTATCCTGGAGCACCACGCCGAAGGCTTCTCTTAAATCCCTCATCCGGTATTGGCGAAGATCATGGCCGTCAAGGAGAATAGCCCCTTCATCAACATCGTAGAATCGGGTCAGAAGATTTATAAGGGTTGTCTTGCCTGCGCCTGTGGGGCCTACAACCGCCACCCTGGTGCCTGCCGGAATATGCAGGCCTATATTGTTAAGCACTGTCTGTCCGGGCAGATAACCAAAGGTAACATTTTGGAATATTATCTCCCCCCTGGGACGGGTCAGTTCTACCGGATCAGGCACATCTTCAGGCTCCGGTTCTTCATCCAGGATTTCGAATATCCGCTCAGCTCCGGCCACTGCTGTCAGAAAAGTATTGTATATATTGGCAATATTGACGAATGGTCTGGAAAACTGTCTGGAATACAAAAGGAAACTGGTTATGGTCCCAACGGCAAGGCTTCCTTTTGAGGCCATGATGCCGCTGGCAATAGCTATAAGTACATAGTTCAGGTTGTTTATAACATTCGTTATCGGCATCAGGTAGCCTGACCAGATCTGGGCCTTTACGGCAACCTCACAATAGCGGTCATTGTTTTCAATAAACTCTTCAATCATAGCTTCTTCCTGACTAAAGGCCTTAACCATGGTGAGGCCTGAGATGCTTTCTTCAACATGACCGTTCAGCCTGCCCAGAATCTGCTGCTGCTGACGAAAGAGCTTACGGGTATGTCTTGTTATGGTTTTGGTCAACAGGTATATAAGCACTACCGAAAGCATTGAAACGGCAGTCAGAAGCAAGTTCATTAAAACCATTACAATAAATACACCTGTAATAGTGAAGGCATACATTATAAGCTGAGTAAGAGACCCGGATATAGTGTTGCTGATATTGTCCACGTCATTGGTTAAGCGGCTCATGAGCTCTCCGTGCTGCCTTTTGTCAAAAAAACCAAGGGGCAGGGTCTTCATGTAATTAAAAAGATTGGTTCGTATCTGATAAATCATCCGCTGCCCTACTGCAGCCATAAGATACTGCTGCAGGAAGTGTACAAGCCAGTCACCCAGATAAGCAGCAGTAAGCAGCCACAGCATCAGGGCAGCAGGACTTCTTTCATCAATCAGGCTGACTGTTTTCCCTATAAAATAAGGCCCGAGTACCGCTGAGCCGGATGCCAGGCCGGAAAGCAATAAGATCCAGCCAAGGCCTTTCCGGCTTCCTTTGGTCATCTGCCACAGACGG
>JAAZHD010000254.1 GCA_012510895.1 Clostridiales bacterium | reverse complement strand
TGCGGACAAAGGGACTTGAACCCCCACGGTTTCCCGCCAGATCCTAAGTCTGGTGCGTCTGCCAATTCCGCCATGTCCGCAAATTAATGCAAATATAATAATAAGGCCTGAAGAGGGTTTTGTCAACTTGGGAATACGGGAAGGGTGGCGGTTAATTGTTGATGATCTTGAACATGGCTATTATCTCATAGATAGACTGTAAAAACTGCATCCCGTATTGCCTCTTTATTTACGCATTTTAGAGTATTCTAGATAAAAGCATCAAATTCATAAAAAGGTACCATGAGACCTGTAATTGAATCATACAAGTCTCTCATACATAAGCGCGGAATCCGATTGTTTAAATAATCTTCCTTACCGACAATCTGCAACGCCTTTTTCACCGGAACATTAATTACATAATGATGAAAGAGAATCATAAATTGTTTTCTCTCTCCAAAAGATAACTTAGCCATGTAGCTTGAGTCCCTATAGAGGTCATATAATTCATTGCCATTTGCAATTCTGAATCTTTTTTTTAGAGTATAGAATCTTTCGAGTTTATTGCATAATGTTTCTATTTCAGATTCATCAGGTTCCCACGGCACAAAAATCGGCAGCCTCAAATAATCATCACCAAAAGGATTATACCGTGATATTTGCTCCCAATAACCCATATATGCATCTTTAACGGAGGCCAGTATACCTTCGTATGTATTCTGGTTAAACATCTCTTTATAATATTGCTGAACTGAAGCGGTTAGCTCTGTTTCTGTCCAACTGTCTTTTTCTAATAATATCCTATCAGTGATTATCTGCAAGTTTCTAGGATAAATATACGACCTGGTGTCTTTCTCCCCATTACGTCTGAAAGGAAAAACCGAGATGACCCCTTTTTTTGTGCCTTCATTATGCCTGTTTACCCTTCCGGCTGCTTGAACGATTGATGGCAAAATAGGAAGAGCCCGCGCAACATGCTGAAAACTGACATCTACTCCGGCTTCAAGAACTTGTGTTGAAACAACATATATTGATTGTTTGGACTCTTTATTATCGCTCAACTCCAACTTAATTTTTTCTATCATAGCTTTTTTATGCAGAGGCGTCATAAGCCCGTGCAACAAATAAATATTTCCTTCGTTCTCCACATACTCATTAATTTCTTTATACACGCGGTACGCATCCTCTATAGTGTTTAAAATCGCAGCTTGCGAAGAATATTCATTTTCTATCATAAGTTTTGCAAGAGATGCTTCATCCTTTTCATCGATAATTCTTAGGTAATACCGATCATACCCAGGGGGCGCTTTAACTTGCAGCAACCTGGGTTCTTTGGAAAGCCCGTAATTAAACGGAGGCATAGTTGCCGATAAAAAGATAACTTTGAGATTATAAAGCATTGTTAAAGATTCCAATCCACACAGAAAAAGGTTCCATACTTCCGGATTAAAGATTTGCGGCTCATCAATAATTATCACGCTATCCTTCAAAAAAAACCTTCTTAAAACATCTTGGGCCCTAGCAGGGAACAGGGCTTTCCAGAACTGATTAAAGCTTGTGCAAACTATTGAATGAGCCCAAGATTCCATAACCAATTGGCTCTCTTCTGCTCTTTGTTTATCCTCAGTATCTAATATCGCCAATGAATGATGTTCTAGTGCTTTTTCCTTCATTGCATCCTGTATTACTAGACTGGTCTGTTCGAGAATAGATAGATAAGGCGCTACATAAACTATTTTTTTATACCCCTGCTTTTTGCCTAACCATGTTGCCATTTTCAAGGCAGTAACCGTTTTTCCATAGCCTGTTGGCATATCTAGTGTGTAAAACAGATGGCTCGGATCATTCTCCAATTGCTGCATTACTTCTCTTTGCGCACTCATTCTAACCATCGATAAAGGATGATCTCGATTATTGCTACAGAAATGATCTATATTAGATGATAACTGAGAATGCTGAACATCATCAATCCATTTGGCTTTTAAAGATTTTACATCAAAGCGGTCTCCGCCAATCAGACTTGTTGTGACTTTGCGCCATAATTGCAGCTTATTCATTAACTCAACAGGAACCCATCTTCCAAAACCAGTCTCTAATTTGTCAAAAGCTTCATCAATAGCCTCATCAGCATTATCAATCCACTCTTCCAATGAGTCTACATCCAGTTTAACAAATCGAAGTTCTTCATACTGATCGTGAATAAACGCTTCGATTCCGGTCAAATCATACATTTCCCATGAATAGCGCTTCAGCCATGCATCAATAGATAAATGCTTAAGTTTGCTATGATGATCTGCTATGTCTCTGGCTAGCCACAGCCAAAGTACAGAATAATCGTCCCATTTGCCTATAGCTTTTAAAAGATTGTACCCTAAATATGAAAAAAAGAAGGCTCCAAAACCCGAATGGTTAGGACCTTCTTCCCTCTTTTTGTTAATATACTCTTGCCATTCGGCGTGACTCTTCCCGAGATCGTGGGATAAACCGGCTAGTCCAACAAGCGTCCTGAACTGCTGTTCGCTATCATTGAAGTAGTATTCCATCGTCTTTCTTACGTTAATTAAATGATCTTTAAGCAATGATCCCGGTCGAGCCAGACAATCATCAAAACTAACTATACCAGGCATATATGTTTGTCTCCTATCCTAGCAACTAAGCATCCTTCACTGTCATCTTTTTTCAGTCGAAATTTGATTGAACGTCCATCTTTCTCATATATAAATGAAATAGACTTTTCAAACCTCCTCCCGCCTAAGTATTCTTTCATAAACCCTCCGGCTCGGCTGTAATAGCGGTTACCTTGAAGAATTAATTCATGGATTATATTAATGGGCACAACTGAACAGGTTTCAACAACCTCATCATTTGAGATTAGTTCAACTTTTTCATAGTATCGTACGAACTTAGGACATGTAATGGCATATGCTACTCCCAAATATGTATGGTACACATACCGTCTATTTCTCAGACTTTCTGCTAATTCATCCACATATTCATCACCCACATAATAGATGCGATATGCAGGATTAACTAAGAGCTCTACGGTAGTAGGGCGATTGAAAGTGTTACCACTATCTTTACCCAACATCGACAATTGCTGGGCTGAAGTACATACCGGATTTAGAAGCTGAATCCCTACACGGTCCCGAGTCGTAAAATCTGTTATCCCCAATATAGCTCCAACAAGTCCTTTAGCAGCTAACGGGGTAATAAAAGGGTAAGTCAAATGCGTTGCCGTTGTATCCGGTCTGCGGAAATGAGCGATAGCTCCTTTCACCTCAAAAACTACAGCTTTCATAATGGATCACCTACCACAACCGCTGCAAATATGAAGAAATATCTCCATTAATCGTCAAAGACGGATCAACCCAAACTCGACAACGAGCAATTTTATCTTTGTAGGTCTCAATCTTATTTAGAAGTGGTTCCACATTCAGACTTATCTCCTTTACTGAAGACGGCCTTCTACCTGCATCTTTCCATGTTTCCCAATCTGGGTTTAACGTAATTAATTCTTCCAAATAACCAATTCGGAAAAAAGGATCGCTGTATTCGACATGGAAAAGAAATAAAGGTTGTTGTTGACCACGCCCTCTCGCTTGTCTGTGTTGGGTACCCTGCCATAAAGCCTTCAGCATCAGTTCTTGATCTTCTGCTGTCATTTTGGTTTGTGCTGTGATTTTTGAATTAATTACTCCAGGCATGGCAAAAACGGCAAAAGGCACAATATAACTTGTCCAGATTGTTCCTTGTGTTTTACCTTCTTTACCTCCATCATTCTCGCTATCTTTTATATCTGTACTAGGCATTACGACAGTACCCTGAACATATTGGCTATCAACGGGGTGCAATGAATGGGCCCAGCCAAACTGAACAGGCCCGGTTAGATTAAATTTGGGTTTAACCGAATAGACAATTCCAAACGATCTAACATCAAAACAATGATCAATTAGAACGTTCTTCATGTCTTTTTTGGCGTCATCCTCTTTGCCAACTTCTTTAGCTATTAATTGTGCCAAACTTCCTCGTCCCAGCAGCATCCCTTTCTCATTTTTCTTTTCCTGTACAAAAATATAGTTTTTCTTCTCTTTGCCGCCATCAGGCTGCGCATCAATAATATAATCTCGGACATCTCTCTTAATGCTAACATCACTTAATGATATCCGCCCGTCCTCTTCGGGGAAAAGCCTACGGGCATCACTATCCTGTAGCGGATCACGATTAGGAATTCCGTCTTTTACTGACTTCACAAATAGCAATTCTCCATTTCTAACAGACATATTTAAACCTCCTCTATTGGTTTTCGATACATTAAGTGTCCTGACCAAAAAGCTGTCATATATTCATCTTTGTTTTTTGAAAGCAAATTCTGCTTATCAGCATCTAGCAAGGCCAATAATACATGAGGTAAGACTCTGTAGAAATTACCAGCCAATTTCATCTCCCATTGTGCAGCTAATTCTTCACATCGCATCACCCCAGCTTTCCAAACCATTTCTGGAGTTAACTTACTGCCAAATCTCATAACTCGGTGTTTAATATAATCTTTATCAGTTTTATGATGATATGAGTTAGAAAATTGCTTCAATAATAAACCAGTAACAAACCCGAGTTCCTCTGTAGTACGTAAATCATCAATAGTAATAGCGCCTGCATGGTATTTTTCTAATATCTGGATCCAATCCGACATATTTTTCACCTCCTTTTCGGTTTTAAGCACTCTTTGATAGTACTCTCGATAAAAATATACAAAGGCATGATGGAATACTAATTCATCCAACATACCCCAATGGTCTTCTTTATTTGCTAATTCATTCAGCTTCATAGATGTTGATTGATATAATCGTTTTATAAATATTGGTTGACGATGAAATACTGTTTGTAATGTGTTCCAGACATATCCTGAGCCATAGGCATTGGCTAGCATCGCTGGGAGAGAACGTGTGCGATAATTTTCCTCTCTTTTACTCCCAAAGGCTTTATTAATGTCAACGATATATTTCCGATTGAGATCTTTCACAATTTTTTGAAGTTCCAGAGCAACAGAAGGTATAATATCTTCAATAACCATTCTGATATGTACATCCCCGCGCGATAAATCACCTGAATAATATATTATTATTAAGCGATGCTCATCATCGGTTTCAGGAATCACTTTATTAATTCCGGCCAGCAATTCTAGATGAATTTCACTTTCACTATTACCGTGATCATTTTTTAACATTCGTTGATATTTTCCATAAAGTTGCTTTGAATCCCCACTAAATAGTGGAAGTATTATTGGCGCCCCAAAAATTTTTTCAAAGCTGGTAGATCTCATGTGCTTTTTTGCTTCAACATTCATCGTAGGAGCGAACATCTCTTTTAATATGCTACTAGATATCGGAATTGTAATTTGCTTAAGGAACTGTGAACCATAAAGAAAAGCTTCGTAATTTGTGCGGTCTATTTTTATCCCATTTGTCCAGCCATCATCTGCCCAATATATGGAACGAGGCATCTCCCACGTAGGAGACAGCCATAGCCAGAATTTATTGTAAACTGATGATACTTCTTCTTCAATTCTATTAGTAAATGTTGAAATAGCATTTTTTTCATATCCTAACTTTTTTGCTTCATCAAATTTTGACTCTATTATTCCATCCAGACACTTATTGCTATCTATATACAAATGCTGCCCGTGTTTTAACTTGCTTTCAGCAATCCAATAAAAACGCTCGTCAGTTTTTCTTTCCGGCATAGTATTGTATATTGATAAGGTATGGTCATAAATATATAGAATACCTAACTGTTTTTCTTCACTTATGAAACTATCATGATTGCTGGCGATAATATTAGCCACTCTGGCCGCAAGAGACATCAATTGTCCCTCATTATTCTCGCGATAAGCAACTGTACTTCTCAGACGCGGCAAGATAACTTCACTAGCAAATTCTTCTGGTTTTTTCATCAACTTAATATGACGATTATACATAAGGTAACAAGGGGCTGGATAAACACCTTGTGCATGTAAAGGATTACCACCCTGTGGATATAAGATCGGATATGCTTTATTCCTTAGTTTATCTACAAAAAATGATTTATCATCCCAGAAACCTAGTGTGATGTAATGGTAATCAGTTTCTTCTCCATCAAGTTCTATCAAAAAAACGTTTTGAAAAAAGTTTTTGCAGTTTTCGCTATCAACATCGGTTAGCAAACGTATACGCTGCTCGTTAGATAAATCGCTATGTATAATTGGTTTTCCAACTCGGATAATCGATTCGACTAGCATCATTTCCCTCCTTCTTTTTTCCCTCTTTCTACGCCTAAATAAATCTATCTCTTAGATCATCATCAATTAGTCCAAATTCACGGCCTTGTCTATCATTATGGCTTTGAAACACTATAAAAAATAATTTATTATTAGCGTACCCTAAAATCTTCTTTCTGCATCTCGCTTAACCAAACTTGCATACAATTATTATTAGCTGCTCCGTATCAATTCCTTCACACACTCAGAATCGCCGTTTCATATATTCTTTTATAGATAGGTATCCTTCAGTTTATGTCGCTAAGTTTAACATTTTGTTACAATAGCATGATTTATATATATTTAATGTATCCTCTTATATTTGTATATTTATATCAAATGTCTATATATGTCAAGTTTGGCTACTCGTATTTATCTTATTGGAAGACAGCCGCCTAAACGAATATTTTCTATAAACTACTCCCTGTCAAATTCGACAGGTAACGATTGGAATTCCTCGTAGGTAGTCTGAAAACTCTTCCCTGGCTCAATACAGTTGGCGTACTGCGAAGTTTCAATTCCTCATAGGTAGTCTGAAAACAGATTTAGGTTTTCTGTTACATCGGAATTGGTATAGTTTCAATTCCTCATAGGTAGTCTGAAAACTTTATGGACGCCGCCGGACGAATTGACCTTATCGGGTTTCAATTCCTCATAGGTAGTCTGAAAACGGTTTCCCCGTCGGCGTTGGTGTAGTTCTCGTACTGTTTCAATTCCTCATAGGTAGTCTGAAAACATAAAATTTGCATTTGCCCTGACATTTTGGGATTGTGTTTCAATTCCTCATAGGTAGTCTGAAAACGCATATTGCACAAAAAAACATATAAAAGATTGTGGTTTCAATTCCTCATAGGTAGTCTGAAAACGTACAATACCCACGCGACCTTGAAAAATTCGCATAAGTTTCAATTCCTCATAGGTAGTCTGAAAAC
>JAAZHD010000253.1 GCA_012510895.1 Clostridiales bacterium | reverse complement strand
GGTGTAGGTTCATCTGATGGTTCAGGCGTCGGAGTCGGCGCCGGTTTGACTACCTTAACGGTACAAACAGCTGTCTTGCCGCCGTCTTCTGTTGATACTGTTATTTGAACAGTTCCTTCAGCCTTGGCCTTAACCCTGCCGTCATTATCACCCGTGGCAACCCTGCTGTCGGAAGAAGACCACAAAACCTTTTTATTGGTTGCATTTGACGGATTGACGCTTGCTGTAAGCTTATATTCTCCCCCAATCTCCAGTTCCAATTTGCTCTTATCAAGTTTGACGCTTTGTACCGACATGGGCAGTATCTCCACCTCTGCAACGGCTGTAAAACTGTCAAACTGTGCCGTTAACACTGCTTTGCCGGGTTTCAGTCCCACGAGGGTCTTGCCTTCCAGTTTTGCATATTCCTGGCTGTTTAAGGAAAATTGGACCCCCGATTCTTCCTTTTCCTTATTATCCGTGTATTTTACAAGACCTTTTAATGACAGGCTTTCACCTGCCCTGATTCTGATGATGCCGGATTCGGCAGCTGGAATACGCAGGGATACAGGCAAAGCCCTGCCGAGGGATTTGGCCCTTACGTGCTGGGTCGGCGCCGAATTTTTTGCTTTTTGTACAATTCGGACCACTGTCCCGGCTCTCACATTATCATAAATCCATTTTGCTTCGTGAACCATTAAACGTATGCAGCCGGCAGATACCGGTCTTCCCAAGGCCTCTAAGGTACTTGTCTTAATGGTGCTTTCATCCGGCCCGTCAAAGAGAATGGAATGGAAAAGATAGGGGCCTTTTATTCTGACAAGGTACTGAGCCCAGGTATTAAACTTGGTAAAATAACCCCATCTGCTTCTGTCTCCCTGCAGCTTGAATGTGCCCAGCGGAGTCTTATTCTCCCTGCCGGTGGAGCAGATAAACTGTTTTACCACCTTAGTGTACTTCCCTTCTTTATCTTTGCCAAATACAGTTATCACCTGATTGGTTACGTCAATCTCAATCTCATAGGGAAGGGTGGATTCCGGTTTAGGGCTGGCACTGGGTTTGGCTTCAGTGTCTTCCCGAGATTTATCCTTTGAGGAGTCCTCCGGATCTTCCGTTTCTTCAGGAATCAGCTCAGTTTCCTCCGGATCTTCATATGGGTCATCCACAAGCACTATATCCCCTTCATCCAGGCCGTCAGGTTCCGTCAAATCAGCTTCTGTATCCTCAATACCTAATACTTCGCCGGGCTCCGAAGCTGTCTCAGGCAAAGTTTCTTTATCTGCGGCACTGTCAGCTGTATCATCCCTTCCGGCCAGGTTTCCTATAGTGCATCCTGCCATTATCGCCACTAACAATACCATAACAAGGGCGGTAAACAACCTGCCTTTTTTTAGCACCATTTATTCAACCCCACTCCTTATAAAATTAGCAAAATCTGTCCAAAGGATTCATCTGATGGCATTTATCAATAACAGCTATCTGTTGTTTTACCTGCTGAGGAGTAACAATCAAGGGTTCTCCGTTTAATATATGATTGTAAAGATTATCATAGAAGCTTCTTACTGCATAGGTAAAGGTTCTTGGCCCTTCGGTTTCCCAGGATTCTTCCGTCCAGATAAGTTTTTCCGAACAATAAGCCGGAAGTCCGTCTTCTTTCTTCAGAGGTGTTTTAATCAGGGTCTGCTTAGGCGCTTCCTTTTCACTGAAATACTTCCATTTAATTTGGGTCTGGGTGCCCTTCAGGGTGCCCCTGGTTCCCTGTATTTTATATGTATAGTCTGAATATGCATCAGCAGAGGAGATTTCCAGATCTATAAGGGGGCGGTCAGGTGCGGTCATAATAATTTTCACATAGTCTTCCGCATCACCGAATGTATTGGCCCTGTCCATCTTGCAGAAGATATCGGGCATACCGTCATAATTCAATAGATGAAGCGCCTGATCCATGGGGTGGGGTCCGGTATTGTAAAGACTGCCGCCTAAGAAGTCCTGACAGCACTGCCAGTCCCATCTGCGGGCAAAGCCGTTGAATCTGATGCTGATCTGAAGGATTCTCCCCAGAACTCCCGAATCCAGCACACTTTTCACCTTTTCAAAGTAAGGTGCAAAACGTGATTGCTGAAAGACAGCAAACACACGATTATTCTTTTTTGCCGCATCTATCATGTCCTGAACCTCCTGTGCCGTCCTGGCGCTGGGCTTTTCTGTAAGAACGTTGAAACCATTATTCAATAAATCAATTGTGATGGGGGCATGTTGATAACTGTAAGATGCATTTACCACCAGATCGATGTCGGTTCTGCTGTAAAGCTCCTGATAGGTTTCATAGGTATCACAGCCGAACTCTCTGGCCGCCCGTTCCCGGCGGTCCTTCAGGGACTCCACAACTGCAACAACTTTAAACCTGTCATCAGTACGAAAATGAGCTCCGTGAATATCCCTTCCGCTACGTCCTTGTCCGATAATTGCCACATTCAATGTTGTAATTTGCTATCCCTCGCTTTTTTAATTTTTTCCAGAAATTGACCTGCAAGTTTTGTAATGGAATCATAATCACCGGTTTTAGCTCCCTTGGTCAGGGCGCTGCCTACTCCAACTGCCACTGCCCCGGCATTGATCCATTCATCAACGTTGTCCAGGGAAACACCGCCGGTAGGCATTAGTTTTGCATAGGGAATAGGGCCTTTAATGGCTTTTATGATCTTCGGCCCGAATAATTCCCCGGGGAAGATCTTGATAATATCAGCGCCGGCCTGCATTGCTTCAACAACTTCTTTGATTGTCATGGCTCCGGGCATGCAGGGAACCCTGTAACGGTTGCATAACTGAACCATTTCCACATTGAGATATGGGCTTACCACATATTGTACCCCGGCCAGTATGGCTGTTCTCGCTGTTTCAGCATCCATTACGGTGCCGGCTCCTATGAGAATTTCTCCGTCTTTATAGACGGAACTCAGTTCTCTTATAACCTGATCTGCTCCCGGTACCGTAAAGGTAATTTCTATGGCTGCTACTCCGCCTTTTACACAAGCATCAGCAATCTTCACTGCCTCCTGGGCTGATTCTGCCCGGACTACAGCTACAAGACCGCAGTTAGTGATGCGTTTTAAGATGCTTTCCTTATCCATGAAAATCTCTCCTTCATTTGTATATACATGGAACCGGCCCACTTTCCCGGAAAACCAGCCTTGCAATAACTGTGTTAAGATGAGGGACTTCATTGCCCTGAAGCACCTGATACAGCATGCTTGCTGCTTCCCTGGCAAGAACATCAACCTTATTATCAACGCTGGACAATTCCGGAGTGGTACATCGGGCAATTACCGAATTATTATATCCAAAAACCGACATATCATGGGGAACTCGTATGCCCTTTGCTGCAAGGCCTTTTAAAACCCCCGCAGCTAAAATGTCTTCACTGGCAATAACCGCTGTTAAGTCACCGTGATTTCCCATCAGCTTTTCTGCGGCTGCTTTTCCGCCTTCCAGCCCGTTTGCCGTCTTAAGTATCCAGCCCGGCTGAATCTCAAGCCCCGCATTTTTCATGCCGGCTTTGTAACCTTCCAGCTTTGCCAGTCCGCTGAAGCTGTCCACATCATAAACATATGCTATTTTTTTGTGCCCGTTTTCAACGAGACTTTCCACTACCTTTGATACTGCTTCCGTATCATCGCATACCACGGAGAAAATATTCTTCCCTTCCAGATGACTGTTTAACATGACAATCGGCACCGTGTCAGAAGCCTCAAGAATATGGGCATTGCTGTCCTTTTCCTTGAAAATAGAACCCACCAATACCATGCCGTCTACCTTTTTTTCCAGCAGGAGTCCTAAATATCTGGTTCTTTTTTCCCTTTCTCCTCCTGTGTTGCAGAGTATCACATGGTATCCGTATTTGCGGAATTCCTGTTCCAATACGGCAATGGCAGCTGCGTGATAAGAGTCTCTTACATCGCTGGCCAAAACCCCAATGGTCTGGGTTGCGTTTACAACCAGACTCCTTGCAATTGCGTTGGGCCTGTAATTCAGTTCTTTTATAGCAGCTTCCACCTTCTGACGGGTGACCGGCTTTACACTGCCGCTGTTATTAATAACCCGGGAAACGGTAGCTATGGAAACCCCGGCTCTTTTGGCTACCACATAGATGTTCATCATTTACCACCTGTTCACTTAGTGAACCCATGACACTTCTTATATTTCCTGAGGCTGCCGCAGTAGCATTGGTCATTGCGGTTGAATTTCCGGTCCACAAAAAATCTCTCGGGAGCAGGAATATTTCCCTTCCTGACATGATACTCCGCAAGGCGGCGGAAACCTTCCAATGTATGATTGTAAAACATCTTCCAACCTTTGCAGAGCCAGCTTAAGCTGCTAAGTTCATTCCCGCTGTATGCCCGATGCTTCATGCAATCTCCGCTGCAGTAGGTCAGGTATTCACATGAAGTGCAGTTTTTATTCCAATCCGCTTTGCCCCGTCCAAAGCTATGATATTTATCGCTGTTTTGCATCTCACTCCAGGAATTCTCAAGAAGGCTGCCTAATTTTAATTCCTTCTCTACATAGAAGTCGCAGGGATAGATATCTCCGTTATGTTCAACGACAAAATACTGGCAGCAATTGCCGCCCATATGGCACACGGTATAAGCTCCGTATATCATATGATTGAGAACGGCATCAAACAAGCGGACAGAAACCCGGGTTGTATCATTTTTGTACCACTCATCATACACATCACACAGGAATCTGCCCCATTCTTCTCCCGTAATGGCAAATGGCAGCAAATTGCCCTTCTCATCAAATTCTACACAGGGTATATACTGATGGAATAAGAAACCTTCATTAAGAAGGTATTGGTATACCTCTCTTCCCCTGTTTACATTTGCCTTGTTAACAAGTGTCAGTATATTAAACTCTGTTTTATTTCTGCGAAGGCTTTCTATGGCATTTAAAACCTTATGATGGGTGTCAGAGCCGTCAGCATGGTTCCGGTACCTGTTATGAATATCAGCCGGCCCGTCAAGACTTATGCCGACTAAAAAATTATACTCTGCCAGAAATTTTGCAAATTCATCATCAATCAGTATTCCGTTGGACTGCAGACTGTTGGATATTGCCTTGCCTTTTCCGTATTTCTCCTGCAGCTCTACGGCCTTTTTAAAAAAATCCAAGCCCATGAGGGTGGGCTCTCCCCCTTGCCAGCCAAAGGAATAGACAGGCTGTTCCGTGGAAAGATACCCGGATATCATGCTTTCCAGGACCTCTTCAGACATTCTATGCAGTCTGCTCTCAGGATATAACCCGCTTTTGCATAAATAAAAGCAATAGGTGCATCTTAAGTTGCAATCGGCAGAAGTCGGTTTTATTAATAAAGTAAATGGTTTAGACTGCATGCATTTTCTCCTGTTGTTATATATTTAAAGGTATCCAATTTATCCTTTTCGATTTTATCACAGCGGCTTTGTTTTTACAATGAAAGCGCCGGCTTATTCTGCCGGGACCTTCAACTTAAGTGCCTGCAGATGGATGATAGACAGGCACAGTCTCATTCATATATCTTGACAGTTCTTTTTTTTCCAGCATTTCAATAAAGGCATCCGTAATTTCCGGATCAAACTGGGTGCCCTTGCATCTTTTCAGTTCCTCAATTGCTTCCTCCAGGGTCTTTTTCTTCCTGTAAACCCTGTCTGACGTCATGGCATCAAAACTGTCCACTACGGTAATTACCCTTGCCAGAAAGGGAATTTCCGTTCCCTTAAGGCCGAACGGGTATCCTTTGCCGTCGTAGCGTTCATGATGATGCAGTATTATAGGCTCCAGATTTGATAAACCTTCTACAGACTGAATAATAGCCACTCCGTTTGACGGATGGAGCTTAAGAAGATTCCATTCCTCTTCAGTCAACGGCATTTTCTTGTTAAGTATCTCTTCAGGAATATTGATTTTGCCTATATCATGAAGATATGCGCTGTATTTCAGAATCTTTTTGTCTTCATCCGACAGTTTTAGGTGTTCTCCAAGAAGCTGCGAAAGCATGACCACCCGTTCCGTATGCCCATAGGTATAGCGGTCTTTGGCATTAATGACGGAAATCAGGGTTTTAATAGAGGCCAGCAGCGTCTTGTCCTTTTCATCAAGTTCATTTTTCAATTCATGGAATATGGAGTGATAGATTTCCACCCGGTTCTTATTAAAGAATTTTGCCCGGTACAGGGCATCATCCGTGCTTTTTACCAGCTCAGTATCATTCGCTGCCTTATCAGGATAAGTAGATACCCCAATAGAAACGGTAATCTGACCGTTGGGCTGATACTCTTCACCATCAAAGGGTGTTCTTTCTATTGTCTCAAGAATCCGCTCGGCAACTGTTACTGCATCTTTTTCACCGGTAGTCTTTAAACTAATGGCAAATTCCTCTCCTCCGTATCTGCAGACTATATCCTGGGGGCGGGTGTATTTCTTTAAAAGATAAGCAATCTGCCTTAACACCTTATCCCCCTCCTGGTGCCCGTGCATATCGTTATAAAATTTAAAATAAT
>JAAZHD010000252.1 GCA_012510895.1 Clostridiales bacterium | reverse complement strand
GTAATAGAAAAAGCAAGTTAATGTCCAATTTTAAGGGGCCAAAGCACCAAAATAGGTTCGATGAAATTGCGTAAAAAGAACATTGTACTAGTAATTCAAGTTACTATTGAAGGAATTATAAAGAAAGTGTCGAATATCTACCAATATAACAATTAATTAAAAGGACTCGTGCTCGTTATATTTTACGAAAACATACATTATTTCTTAATACATACCCGGTATTATACATGAAATTGATGAAGTATCGATGGAAAACTTAAGTTTGTAACAAATAATATGGACACTGTCTGCTGATTTAATTCTGTAATATGTCAAATGTATTATCACTTTTTTGGCATATAATATATATCATAATAAAATCCAGTTATTCCCTTTAAAATATATGTAGTACGGAAAAGAGAGAGGACTATAGGGTATTGATAAGCATCCAAAAAGGAAGTGAAGTACATGGGCATTATGCATTGTAAGAGTTTAATGGAATGCGATGCATATTTTGACGCTGTACTTGCTAAGTCAGAGTATCGTCAACTTTTGGGAAGCATTGAACTTTCCAGTGAAGAGTTGGACCATCTTTGTACGCACATATTAAGAGATACCGATTGGACCTATTTAACACCCGTTCCTTCTCTGTCTATATCTATATTTCTGGTTTATATTGGTATACATTACTATCGTGATAGTTATTGGCCATCGGTGTTTGAAAAGCTTATGTTGCCCGAATATAACCGACATCGGTATCAGGAGTTTTTAGGTAAAACCTTTTTGTGTACTCTTAAAAAGTACAATCTTCTCAACTTTGAAAGTGGATACCGTTATGTTACACCCATTTTGGTTCACGGGTGTGTTCCTGACGCATATCTTGACGAGTTTTTTTCTGGAGTGATGCTTTACATATATAGGGACAGAAGAGAACTTTCTCTGGACTTTAATGAGACACAACATCTGCTTGATACTTACAGGCGGGCTTATCAGCGTCGCCATAAAAGAGGGCAATATTTAAACGGACTGAAAAAATATGAAGAAGAACTTCGCATTGCTCTTGATAAAACAAGGAATTATTCAAGACTTAAGCGAATTGAGAACCTGCAGAAGAGGATCGTTGAATTTGAAGAACTAAACATGCTTTTAAACTATGAAGAGGACTGGTTGGATAAAGCACAGGCTAAACATGAGCGTATGGTGTATTTCTATGATAAGCAGCTCGAGATAAACAATATTATTAATGAGGTTAAGTTAAAACAAGCCCGGCTTAACCGGGATTTGAGTATTGTTACTGAAAAGCTGTTTAATAAACAAGATAATTCATTAACATCGTTTATTGGTTCAATGCCGATAGATGAGATATTAGTGCTTGTAAAGGACCTTGTGAGGTTTCACAGGTACTTTTTTGGATTTTGGCGTCGTCAAGCTATGAATAAACATCTTTATCGAAGGTATAAGCGTATTGGTGAGATGCAGAGCAGGATCCAGGAAAAGATTTATCCTGTAAAGTTCAAACATCAGGTTTTTGTGCAACCTTACAACTTGTTAAGGGATTTACAACGTCTCAAAGATCTGATTACTGATAAGAAAATCTTGGAGAACCAACTTAAACAAGTTAAAGATTCGCAGGAACAGGTTGCTGTAGCTCTTGAAGAAGAAAATTTAGTTCCAGGTGATATATCCGGATGGCAGAAGCAGATTACACAGCTATATAGGGAGATAGTGGGTTACAAAATGAATTTGGTCAGGCTGGGCAGGGGTGATCTTGAGTTTGGTCAGGAAGTGCTTGAGGAGCAAAGGAACTTGCGTAGAGAAATTAATTACCAAAAAAGCGCAATTGTGTCAAATTATGATGTTGATACTTTGCTTGAAAAAATGGCAGATCATGAGGATGAATATAATGAAGATAAAATTTTAAAACGTCTTAGAACGGTAAGAGAGCATATAGAGGTAAATGAGTCAAGGCTTAATGAAACATTTGAACCCCTGTATTTTCTAAATGAATCTATACGAATATTTTTATTTAAGGGTGGCGATACTGCCGACAGGTTTTTATTTAACTTACTTTTACTTATGCAAAAGCTTGACAGAGGTGAAGAGGACTTAAGAAGTGTGCGTCTTCCTGAAAGAATAATCAATGCAATGGAAGAGTGGTGGCAAGACAAAGGACGGTTTATTCTGGATGAAGTATATGATGAAGTGGAAAGAGAGAAGGCACAAGAAGATAAAATAATGTTTCGTCGACCAGTTATAAAGCTTGACAGGTTGAGACATTGTATCATTGCTGAGATTCCCGAGCAGCGTGTTTTTGGGTCTAATAATGTTGTGATTAGGGTTGCTAATGCAGATGACGAATTACACAGAGTGGAACTACCGGTTATGAAATCAGGTCAGGAATTTTATATTCAGGCTTGCCAGTTTGAAATTAAGAAGTTGTTACCTACTTATAAATTTGAATATGTACAGGGGAGTATCACCTGTAACATAGAAGTTAAAATGTGGGATATAAAACGTCCATATATCCTTTTTTCAAAGAATGGTCAATTCATAGACAAAATCAGATCTTCTGATGAAGGTGTATATATAGTTG
>JAAZHD010000251.1 GCA_012510895.1 Clostridiales bacterium | reverse complement strand
TATTTACAGTCTTTAAAACAGTTATCATATTAATTGAAGACACCGCTATAGTGGAAAGTGAAAATCCTATGACCATGCCCCATATGCCTATGCGAGGATCTGCCAGGAGAAACCAGGAGCACATAAGCTGGATTATGCTGCCTATAATATAATGAACAGCTGCCCGGTTCTGCCTGCCCAGTCCCTGGAGGATACCGCTTAAGGTATGCTGCTGGGCGTGGAATACCAGGGTAAGGGAAAGGGGAATGAGAAAGGTTCCAACCAGGGGCTGTTGATAAAGCAGGTCACCGACAGGTCTTCCCAGGGAGGCTAGTAATGCAGTGGAAGGAAAGCCGATTATACTGGTCATTTTAATTGATTTATTTATCTTGTTTCGGATATCTTCCCATTTTTTCATTGCCAGACTTTCAGACAGATTTGGAATTATAACAACCGTCAGAGCATTGGTAATGGAAAAGGGCAGGAAGAGGAGAGGCATCACCATGCCGGACATTATGCCGAAGAGTCCTATGGCTTCTTCCTGCGGCATTCCGCCGGCTGTCAGCCTCTGGGGGATCAGAATGGAGTTTGCTGCGGACATAAAGGAGTGGATGAGGCGGGTGGCAGTAATGGGCAGCGCTATGGCGATTATGCTTCCTGCTGTCTTTTTCAGGTTTTCTGATACTTCCCTGACAAGGAGCCTTTTTATTCTATCATACCATGCTGATTTCCCTTTTGCGGGAATGTTAATTTGTCTGTATTGTTTCTGCAGATCTGTTTTGCAGCGGTAATATGATGAGTGAAGGATAAGCAGGCTTACAATCTCACCAAGTACGGTTCCAAGCATTACCAGCATGGCGGCAAAGGCCGGGTTGTTTTTCGGCATAAACCAGAAAAGCAGGCCAAGGACAGCAGCCATTCGCACCAGTTGTTCCAGAATTCCGGAAAGGGCAGGGGGATGAATATCCTTAATACCGTAAAAAAATCCTTTCAAAACGGTGCCCGTTCCGATAAAGACTATGCAGGGAAAGAGGATGAAAAGAGCTCCTTTGGTTCTCATATCCTTTATGATTCTGCCGGCTATAAAGTCAAGATTGAAAAGTGCCAGCAGGGCTGTGGCAGCAGAAACGAAAAGTACAATTGTGAAAGCTGCCTTCATAATACTGCTCATCCCGCTGATATCTTTCTTTGCATTTTTTTCAGATATTAGGCGGGAAACTGCAACAGGAATGCCGGCTGACGTAAGTGTTACTGCAATATGAAAAACAGGCATTACCAGCTGTATCAGCCCCATGCCCTGGGGGCCGGTCATTCTGCTTATAATGACACGATATACAAAGCCGAGCAGCCGGATAATTAAATTGGTTGTTGAGAGTATCATGGCCCCGTACAGCATGGATTTGGTGTTTATTTTCAAAAGAAACAGCCTCCGTAAACAGAAGTATAATCCAAAAGAAATATATGCATTGGTTTATACAGTCTATTCATGGAGGCGTACAGTTTAGAAGCATATTTAGTTTAAATTAAACAGTTCAGTTAAACCAAATAGGTTCATGTGGTAACCATGGTGCCTATTCCTACGTCTGTAAATATTTCCAGCAGTATGGGATGGGGAATGGTGCCGTTTAGGATGTGGGTGCGGTTGACGCCCATCTCGATTCCCTGGATGCAGCTTTCCACCTTGGGGATCATGCCTCCGCTGATAATTCCCTTATCCAGAAGATCATAGACTTCTTCAATGGTAATGGATGAGATCAGGGAATCAGGATCATCAGGGTTCCGGCGGATGCCGTCTACGTCAGTCAGGAATATCAGCTTTTCCGCCTTCAGGGCAGCGGCAATTTCCCCTGCGGCAGTATCTGCATTGATATTATAGGCAGTTCCGTCAGTACCGGTACCTATGGGTGCAACTACAGGTATGTATTCATCCTCAGCCAGAAGTTTCAGCATATCACTGTTTACATGAGTTATTTTTCCCACATAACCCAGATCCACCCCGTCTGCAGGCTCCATTTTTTCTGCCACCAGGAGGTTTCCGTCCATGCCGCACAAACCGATGGCCTTCCCGCCTAAAGAATTCAGATGGGCAACAATGTCCTTGTTTATCTTGCCGGTCAGCACCATTTGCACTACTTCCATAGTGGCTTTGTCAGTTATTCGAAGTCCCTTGTGAAACTTGCTCTCAATATTCATGATCTTAAGCATTTTGTTTATCTCCGGACCGCCGCCGTGGACTACGATGGGATTCATGCCCACATATTTGAGCAGTGTAATATCTTCCATGATGGATTCAACCTGTTCCCGGGATGTCATTGCATTTCCCCCGTATTTTATCACCACGGTTTTACCGTTCAGCTTCTGTATATAGGGCAGTGCCTCAATTAAAATATTGACTCTTGTAATCAGTTTTTCCATATTTCATGCTCCTTATCATGTATATAT
>JAAZHD010000250.1 GCA_012510895.1 Clostridiales bacterium | reverse complement strand
TTGTCCAATAATAGTACCGGTATTCATTCAGGCTTTGCATCCCTCTCTTTTCTCAGCAGCTTGTCATGCCTGGAAAATTTTAAAAATCAGATCTTGCGGAAATCTTCCACATCAACTACAAATACCGTAGCGCCACCTACTGTAACCTCAACAGGATAGGGTACATAAACCCCGGCCGCACCGGCCACCGGTGAAGGAGAGGTAGCAACCTGTTTTCTGCTCTTACATACCTGTTCAATCAGTTCCAAAGCATGATCAAGACGTTCTGCATCAACACCAATTAAGAAGGTGGTGTTCCCAGCTCTTAAAAACCCGCCGGTGGTGGCAAGCTTTGTCACGCTGTAACCGTCATTCATTAAGGTAGTAGTAAGTTTCTGCGCATCTTCATCCTGTACAATGGCTATTATAAGCTTCATACGCTACACCCTCCCTTATTTAATTTAAACTGCGAAATACCCGCTTATATATATCTTATTCCAAGGATCTGATTATTTTGCAGCAGAATAATCAGAACTCGGGTATATTTTTGTATATATATTTCTATTTAACTTATTATAACTTATTTAACTTTATAATGCAAATGGATTCTACTTATCAACCAATCTTTTCTCGCCGGTTATAGCCTGTATAGGCTTTATGTTTTGTGTAAATTCCACAGTTCCAAGGTATTCGCCCCTGTCATTTCTCACAGCAAAATATCGAATATGCACTAAAGCATCGCCTTGTTTTATCCAGAAGTCCTCATGATCCTTTTTGCCGGATCGAAGATCTTCTACAATCTGATTAACTATATGAACACTGGCCGGAGGATGACAATTGGCTACATTCCTTCCAATGACCGATTTGGTTCTGGTGAAGATCCTTTCCTTACCCTGGCTGAAATATTTAACAATATTATCCTTGTCAACAAAAGTGATATCCACAGGCAGCGTGTTAAGCATAGCCTCTAGTTCATCTTTGGTTAATATGCCGGTTTCCAGCTTAATGGTTCCTTCATCTACAACCGGTTTTTCTTTAATGATTTCCTCTTCCTTTTCTCTTTGAGGTGTCCATCTGCCGGCAGGTTTAACCAGTGTATAGCCGATTTCCTCACCGTCCACAGCCATTTTATACCATTTCTCTTCTGTAATGGTATCAAGGGCCATGGGGAAGAGAATGTTTTCCTCTTTGTAAATCATTTCGTGAACACGGTGTGCAGCCTGCCTGACAGCCTCTGCAATCTCTTTCCTGGTGCCTTCCTTATCCGACACCATGCGAATGCATTTCTTTATATCAGCTCTTATCTCATCATCTACCCCCCACATTACCTTAGGAGGAGCAGTAATATCATATTTTTCAAGATAGGGAAACAGAATGTTTTCTTTTCTGCTGTAATGTTTGTCTATTGAAGCCAGATCATTCAGGTGGCGAAGCAAGTCTTCACCATTGTCCTCGCCTTTTTCAAATTTTTCTGCTGCCGGCAGAAGCTTATTATCAATAAGCCTCTCGATTGCCCGGTTTTCCATGCGGAAGGTATGAACGGGATGCCCGGGCATTTCGGCTGAGGATTGGGGTTTATGAATATCTTCTATGGAACCTTTGAAAACAGCTGCGTGAACATCGCATAATCTCTGCACTTCTTCAACCGGCAGCCCTTCCGCAATCAGATTTTGTTCCATTTGAGAGATTTCTGAAGCGGAAACACCCTGTATGAGTTCGTCAAAACGTTCCTTTACCTCATCTACAGTTTTTCCTTCATGAAGTTCCCTGATAATCTCCTTTAATACTTTATGCCAGTATTCCCTGTTATTTATCATTTCACTCATGTGTAATTTCTCCTTTTTAATATATATTTTTTACTGCTCTTTAGTATTCCAATTTGCCTTTTATTAAAAAGCCGCCTTTTACATTTTACAGCTCATTGGACAGCTTTGACAGGTATCGCCTGCACTGCTGCTTTTCCCAAAAGACTGCAGTGAATTGCATTTCCCTTCATAAATCTGTTCCGCTTCTCCCTTGCACATAGGGCATCTCACCAAGGCTTTTGTCCGGCTGTTGACCAGTTCTGTAAATTTTGTCCCGCAATCAATACACTGGAAATTAATCATGGGCATGACTATTACCTCCCTTGTTTTATAATTTATAAACCCATTTATTAAAAATATAACAATCTGAGTTGGTTCATATTTCTAACATGAGTGAAAGATAAAGTTTTTTAGGCAAAAAGCGAAGCAAGTCTCATAAATATTTGCTCACAATGTTAAAAATATCATTGTGTATATCTTCAATGGAACGGATTGTATTGTTCTCTACACAGGGAACCCTGTTCCAGCCGTATTCTTCAGCCAGCCACAAGGAGCTCTTATAGGATTTTTCCAGATAAGCAGCATCCCGTTCATGTATATCCTTATCTTTTAAACCGGTTATTTTATTGTTTCTGTTCTTTATTAGTTTTAAGGAATATTCAGGGGGCATGTCCAGAAAAATTACGCAATCAGGCTTTGGCAGACTGAACAGCTGGAATTCAAAATCCAACAACCAATCCAGAAACTTTTTCCTGGATTCGGGATCAGATATTTTAGCCGCCTGATGCACCATATTGGAAGTAGTATAGCGGTCAGCCAGAACTATTCCCCCGCCCAGATAAAAATCTTCCCATTCTTTCTTATATGAAGCATATCGATCTACAGCATAAAAGGTTGAGGCTATATAAGGGCTTATATCTTCCGGTCTTTTTCCAAAATCACCCCTTAAATACATTTTAATAAGTGCGGAAGACTCGCTTTCATAATTGGGAAAAGCAACTTTTCGCACCTTATGACCTTCTGCCTCCAGACGGCTGAAAAGCTTTAAAGTCTGAGTTTCTTTACCGCTGCCGTCTCCCGCTTCAATACATATCAGTTTCCCCATTATCTATAATCTCCCTCTTTACATTAGCTGATTTAGATTTTCATCATACCTGTTTGAAATTCCTGCTTTTTTTGCTGTCGCTGCCATTTAACCTCATAACATGCATTTAATCATCTATTATAACTGAAAGGTTCCCGTCCCGGGTTAATCCAAATAAGGAGCAGCCCTTCCTTCTGTATTCCATGAGTTCTTCAACTCCGTCCTTATCTATCAGTTCTCCCGGATAAAATCTGGGTATTCCGGGAGGATATGTACCGACAGGTTCCCCGCAGATTCGCCCTGCTCCCCGGCTTAAGGGTATAAATTCTTTCTTTTTCTCTAAAGCATCCTTTGGAGATAACATTTGTTTAGGTATTTCCCGGGAAATAGACAGTTTCCATTCATAATTTCCTGTATTTTTTTTATTCAGCCTGGCTTCCCTCGACATATTTTTACATGCATCTATAAGCCTTAAAAAATCTTCTTGCTTATCCGCTATGCTGCAAATAAGCACAATGCGATGCAAATCCGACATTTCTGCCTGTATGCCTGCACTGCGCAGATATTCCTCCCCTTCCGGGCCTGTCAAGCCCAGTCCGGATACATCAAGCACCAGCCTGGTCTTGTCCGATCCATAGATCTCAGGCCTGCAGTAATCTTCCATTGTATCTATTCCCAAAGCCCCCAGTTCCTTCCTCACCCATATGAGATTTTCCAGAAGATTGTCAAGTGCTTCCTTTCCATGCTCTTCCATATAGGCTCTGGCAAAATCCAAGGATGCCATGAGAAGATATGAGGGACTGGTGCTTTGCAAAAGTCGGTGAAGCTGAACCGCTCTTTCAATGAGAAGTTTATCCCTGCTGTTATGAGCCTTATAGTGCAGATAAGACGCCTGGGTTAAAGCCGGCAAGGTTTTATGGGCGCTTTGCACCCAAAGATCCGCACCGCAGTATGCTGCCGAAGGAGGCAGGTCAGGGTGAAAAATCATATGGGCGCCGTGGGCTTCGTCAACCAGCAATTTCATGCCCCTTTCAGCAAGAATTCTCCCTATAGCCTCAAGCTGAGGACATAAACCATAATAATCCGGATTAGTTAATACCATTCCGGCTGCATCAGGATGGTCCTGAACTGCTTTGTGTACATTATCAGGTGAAACATGAGTAAAGAGATCTTTTTCCCCGTCATATTCCGGCTGTAAAAATATCGGTCGAGCACCGCTTAATATCAGCCCGCCCCAAACGGATTTGTGACAATTTCGGGGAATAATAACCCTGTCACCGGACTTTAAAGCAGCCATCATCATAATATGGATGCCGGAAGTGGAACCATTCACCAGAAAAAAACAGGCATCGGAATGGAATGCACGGGCAGCAAGTTCCTGGGCTTCCCGTATTATCCCTGCAGGTGCATGCAGATTATCTAATCCAGGCACCTCAGTCAAATCATATTTCGGCAAATTGGCATAAAAAGCCTCAGATAACAGACGCCCTCCCTTATGACCTGGCATATGAAAGGAAATGGAATTCCTTTTTATATACTCCGTTAAACCATTTACTAAAGGAGCATTCGTTAGAAATACCATGAAGGAAACCACCTCAGAAAGCGGATATAAGCTTTAGGCACAATAAGTCCTGATATGGCAGGGTAAAACATGATAAACAACACCAATACCAAAGCCAGGTACCCATAAACATACTTCATAGATTTTCCTTCTTCAATCCACTTCTTAATTAAATAAACCACAGTAAGTATAAGGAAGGGTACCATCGGGAAAAAGTGGTATATAAAGGCAGACCTCGAAATAAATATCCAGGGAATATACTGTGAAATAATTGCCGTTACAACCAGGATTACGGATTTATTTCCCCGCCATGCTGCTCTTAAGGCAATAAAAAATGCAGGAATGCCCATCCACCAGACAGCTGGATTCCCCAGAGAAACAATGGTGGAAGCCATGCCGGCCGGTAAATCCCTTCCGTTGTAATACCAGATAGGCCGTATCATAAAGGGCCAGGTCCACCAGGACGACTGAAAATCATGAGTGGATTCCAGGCCGCTGTGATAGTCGTACATAGATTTTTGGTATTTCAAAATATCCGAGACTTCCATCCCGGGTACCATTAAATACGGAATGTAGGAAAGGAAATAAATAGCTGCAGGTATTATTACAAAAAACAATACACAATAAAGCATGGTTTTCCACATATAAACCGGCATGAACTTATCAACCCATGCAGGCACATTCTTTGCTCCTTTTTCTGAAGCCTGGCTCCTGGCAGCCTTATAATCCTTATATTCGCTGTATTTTGCCATGAAGAAAATAAATGCCAGCCCGGGCGCTCCGTATAATGCCGACCACTTTGTTGCAGCCCCCAACCCAAAGAACAGGCCGCTTAAAAACAGCGGTTTCAGAGACTTATAGAAGCCTTTCTGATAAGACTTCTGGAGATAGTAATCTGTCATAAAATAGTACATTAACATGACAAATAAAGCAGTGTAGCTGTCTATGGTAGCCAATCTGGTCTGGGCAAAATGCATGAGATCAAACATCATCAGAAAGGCTGAGCAAAAGGCATAAAATCTTTTTTGAAACAGCTTCTTTCCGAACAAATACATAATTGGAATCATAATCACGCCTGTAAGGGTGCCGACAATTCTCCAGCCGAAGGTATTCATGCCAAATACAGCAATTCCTATGGATATGAGTATTTTGCCGAGTGGAGGATGAGTCCACTCATAAGGCCGTATTCTGTTCAGATGTTCATAGGCAGTTCTGGGGTGATAGATTTCATCAAAATATGTGCTTGTCATGAAATCCCTTTGACGATACTGCACCAGGTGCTGTTCGTCAACCAAATGCAAAAGCTCACCGTCTGCCGGAGAACCATCCAGATTATATATTTTCACAGGCAAAGGTTTTTCCTTGTCGTGAGAAAACACTCCAATCTCCTTTATCATGCCGCCAGGCTGTTTTGCCCGAATCTTAAAACCGGAAACGGTCTGATTTACCTCATAAGCATGCCATTTATAAAAATCATCTACTTCCAAATCCTCTTCCATGCTTTGATAAGCTCCGTCTGCATCAAGAGCCCATACTAAATAGGAACCCTTCCCCAAACCGCTGTAAAAATTCAGACGGGTAACCTCCGTCTCGGATTCCAGCTTAATTATAAAACCATCGTTAGTTGTTTCTGAAACCCATTCGGTTTCAGGTACATTAAAGCTGCCCAGGTTAATGAGGGCAACAGCCAGATATATAATGGTCATGCAGGACATGAGGAGAACATCTTTTTTATCAATTTTCAGCGGCGCATAATCCTGAAATCGGGGGTCATATATCCGCCTGCCTTTTGAAAACCATAAGGAGCTGCCTTCCCGTAACATAGAAGCCCCTTCCATGTGAAGCGGCGAGGTTTTTCCCTTTATGGCTGCATTCCAGGCCCAGACCAGAATTGCAATAAAAAGCAGTACATTAATTAAGGATATAAGCAGCAAAACAGGATCATCCGGCGAAACATGAGGATAATTGTCTTTTATCATTCGGTCCAAAACCACAAAGGTATTTACATAAATTGTAAAGGAAGCAGCCCCATAAAAGGCAAGTCCCCATTTATCGCGGGTAACTATGAAAAGGACAGCGAGGAAAAACATAACCGGGAACATGTAGCGTTCATGCATCCGTATTGAAAACATGAACACTCCCATGAAAAGAACCAGGGCGGATATGTACATTAAAGGCCGGCCCTTTCCTTTCCGGTACATGACTGCCGTAAAAATCAGCATTGCAGCAATAAAGAAGGAGCCCCAGGCTTGATAGCTGACAAACAATAGTTTTTCGGAATCCGGTTTTAAATTCGCTCCAATAAGGCTGAAAAAATTAAAGGCATTAAGAGAAGCATACTTATATCCTTCCGCTGTATTAACGTATAACTTAAAGATCCAGGATGGCTCCTGATTGACGGCGAAAGGCAGTATAAGCAAAATCACGGTCAAAATTCCATATACAGCTGTTTTAAAAAGGGCTTTCCAATTGCCCCGTTTCAGCAGTTCAAATAATTCTACAGGCAGCAATATCAGCCCCTGGGGTTTGGTTAGTACAGCAG
>JAAZHD010000249.1 GCA_012510895.1 Clostridiales bacterium | reverse complement strand
AGCTTATAGAGCAAGCGTATCAAAAATGACACTGGATATGGTGGCTATGGATCTTAAGGCAGGGCTTGAGGAATTGGGGAAAATAACAGGTCATCATGCCGATGAAGACGTAATTAACGCAATTTTCTCGAGATTTTGTCTTGGGAAATAGAAACGACAGGGGGCGGATTTTTCGCTGGCGCTCAGAATGGCAAATGGGAGTGCTCGAAATGATAAAGGCAACGTTTAGAAGAATGGTAAAAGGGCACCCAGAGAAAAAGTTAAACGGATATATAATCAAGGTGGTATATATGAGTGATTTTATCGGAGGAGAATACGATGTTATTGTTGTAGGGGCGGGTCATGCAGGCTGTGAGGCGGCCTTGGCCGCTGCCCGAATGGGATTCAGAACGGCAATTTTTACTCTGAATCTTGACAATATCGCGAATATGCCATGCAATCCCAATATTGGGGGAACAGCGAAGGGACAGCTGGTCAGAGAAGTGGATGCGTTAGGCGGCCAAATGGGTATTTCGGCAGATGCGAACTTCATCCAGTCTAAAATCCTCAACCGGGGAAAAGGCCCTGCTGTATATTCTTTAAGGGCGCAGATTGACAGACGTGCATACAGCACTTATATGAAGCATGTCCTGGAAAAACAGGAGAATCTGGAAATAAAACAGGCAGAGGTTACCGATGCTTTGTGTGAAGCAGGAAAAATAAAGGGAATACGTGTTCATACAGGAACTGTATACTATTGCCGGGCTCTTATTTTAACCACCGGCACTTACCTGAAAGGAAGCATAATCATTGGCGAAAGTAAAATAAGCAGCGGGCCTGACGGGCTTTTGCCTGCAAACAGGCTGTCGGATAGCTTAAGAAACCTGGGTATTGAACTGATGCGCTTTAAAACCGGAACGCCTCCCAGAATAAATGAGCGCAGCATAGATTATTCAAAACTGATCGAGCAGCCGGGTGACGAAGAAATAGTGCCATTTTCATTTATGACAGGAGAACTAAATAAGGAACAGGTGCCATGTTATATGACCCATACTACGGCTGAAACTCATAGGATCATCCGGGAGAATCTTCACAGATCACCATTGTATAGCGGCGAAATAAAAGGAATAGGGCCCAGATATTGCCCGTCCATTGAAGATAAGGTCGTACGTTTTGCTGACAAGGAAAGCCATCAGGTTTTTGTTGAACCGATGGGATTGGGAACAAAGGAAGTATATCTTCAGGGAATGAGCACCAGCATGCCTGAAGATGTGCAGATAAAAATGGTAAGATCTTTGCCGGGACTGGAAAATGCCCAGATAATGAGACCGGCTTATGCGATAGAATATGATTGTATAAATCCTACCCAGCTGAAATTATCCTTGGAGATAAAAGGAATAGAAGGTTTGTTTTTTGCCGGGCAGATCAACGGCAGCTCCGGATACGAGGAAGCAGCGGCCCAGGGTATTATGGCAGGCATTAATGCGGCACTGAAGCTGCAAAACCGTGAACCCCTGGTATTAGACCGTTCACAGGCCTATATAGGTGTTTTGATCGATGATTTGGTAACAAAGGGAACCAGGGAACCTTATCGTATGATGACATCCCGTGCTGAGTACAGGCTTTATTTAAGGCAGGATAACGCCGATTTAAGACTTACTCCTATAGGATATGAAATCGGCCTTGTGTCTCCGGAACGATACAATAGGTTCCTGACAAAAAAACGCCTTATTGAGGAAGAGATCAAACGGCTGCAGGACACAGTGCTTCCGGCAAACGACAGGATTAATGATTTTTTGGAAAGACACGGCAGCACCAGGATCGTTACAGGAATAAAACTGTATGATCTTTTAAAAAGGCCGGAAATAGAGTATCATTATCTTAAAGAAATCGGCCAGGGAGCCGATCTCCCAAAAGAAGTAACAGAGCAGGTATCGATCAGTATTAAATATGAAGGATATCTGAAGCGGCAAATGATCCAGATAGAACAGTTTAAGCGGATGGAGGAAAGGAATTTGCCCGATGATATCGATTATGCAAGTATTCATGGCTTAAGTTCAGAAGCTAAGCAAAAACTCGCTGCAATAAGGCCTGTTAATCTTGGACAAGCATCAAGAGTTTCGGGAGTGTCACCTGCCGATATCGCGGTACTTTTAGTATATTTAGAAAGTCGGAAGAGAAAGAGCTAGCTGGATGACATAAAGGACCTGAAAGGATTGCAAGGTTATGTTGAGCGATAAAAATACAGAATTGCTGAAAGAAGGCGCAAAAGAATATAGCGTAATACTTTCAAACGAGCAAACAAAAAAATTCTCCCAGTATGCGAGGCTGTTGGTTGAGTGGAATGAAAAAATAAACCTTACAGCTATCACGGAGCCGGAAGATATTGTAATTAAGCACTTCTTAGATTCACTGTCAATTGCAGGGCTTATTCCAAATGAATCTAAGACTCTGGTAGATGTAGGAACGGGAGCCGGTTTTCCGGGGATACCCTTGAAAATAACAAAGAAAAACTTAAAAGTAACTTTATTGGATTCTATGGCCAAGAGAATTAATTTCCTGAATGAAGTATGCAATTATTTAATGTTAGAAGATATACTGGCTGTTCACAGCAGAGCCGAAGATTTCGGAGCCGACCCAAAATACAGAGAGAGCTTTGATTTTGCTGTAGCCAGGGCGGTAGCCGGCCTTCCGGTTCTTTTGGAGTATTGCCTGCCCCTTGTTAAAGTCGGAGGTATCTTTATTGCAATGAAAGGACCAGACGGCAGGGAGGAACTGAATGAATCCCGGAAAGCTATGGATGTATTGGGAGGAGAGATT
>JAAZHD010000248.1 GCA_012510895.1 Clostridiales bacterium | reverse complement strand
GGACTAGATAAAACATCCTCAATCTTGATTTGTTGTTTACTGATATTCGTATGCCCAGAATAGACGGTCTGGAGCTTGTCAGTCAGATAAAAAAAGACTTTCCTAATATGGAAATACTTTTAATTAGTGCTTATCGTGAGTTTGAGTACGCGCATAAAGCTATTGAATTGGGAGTAAAACATTATCTGCTTAAGCCAATAGAAGAAGTAAAGCTTATATCTGCTTTAAATAGTATAAAAAAACGATTATTACAGAATGAAAGTGAAGAATTGAAGCAAGAACAAAAAAATGAATATCCCGAACGACTTGAAGAAAGTATAAAATTAATTATTGCTAATGAATACAAAAACGAGAATCTTAGCGTGAAATATATATCTGATAAACTTGCATATAATGCAGCTTATCTCGGCAGGATATTTAAATACTCAGAAGGAATCAGTATTCGTGAATACATTAAAGAATATCGCATTAAACAAGCCTGCAGACTTATTGCCAATACAGGTTTGAAAATATATGAAGTATGCTCTGAAACAGGTTTTAATGATATCGGAACATTTTACGAGGCCTTCCGAAGTTATATGGGCTGTACTCCTGCAGAATATAGAGAACAAGTACAATACTTATAACTGTCATAGTTTTTAATACATTGCTAAGTAAAGCATCCAGAAACATTACATGAAGTTGGGCCAAAGCTCAAGCCTCGGTTAGAATCGGGATGAACCATGGCCCGGTTTAAATAGACAGCGGATTATTTAAAATAAGGCTCTATCCAGCTCAAATATGAACCGATGTCAAATACATGGCCAATATCATTCTCGTGCTTCCGAATATAAGAATCAAGAATTCGCCAACATGCTTTTGTACGTTTTTCATTGTGGAGAACCTTGCTTTCCCATGTCAAGAGAAGCATATTCAGTATGTTTACGTATATGCTCAGATATTTCCATGAAGCATAATAAAAACTGTCCTTATTCATCAGATTCTTATCGACTATTTCTGCAAAATCTTGCACCAGACAGATTAGTTCATTGAAATCCTGGGTATTCTTTTTCTGCATAGCTTTTTTCTCATAAGAGGAATCTGTCCATGAAAATTCTTGATATTCTGTATCGGGATCACCAGGAGCAAGGCCATACAGTTTTGTAAGCTTTCTAAAAAATTCCATGCATTTTTGCCCGTCTTCTCCAAAAGCTGCATCAAAATATTCTTTCGCAATGGTATCAAACGGGATGCTGTCATTCCACAAGGTTCTGCCCATAACATGCATTCCAAGTCCTACCGGCATAAAACACTTTACCACCTGGCAGCTTACATACCCATTAATCCCTAACTTTTTAAAGCTTGTTATATCATCATAAAGTACTTTTGATATTTTAAACTGGCCCGGATCACTATAATGACCTCTCCAAAAATGGTACTCAAACAGAAAACTGTCGCCATTAAAGTAGTCTTGCCAACTCTTTATAAATGCTGCATTTTCGCTCATAGAAACAGGATACTTGTTTTTATTTCTCTTAAAGTCCGGTAAATCAGGCAGCCTGGTTACATCGTTAAAGCTTTTTTCATAGGTTCTATAGAAAGGTGCATGGGTTAATATAAATCTGTCTTTATTCTTTAGTTTTTCAGTTTCCGGTTTCCATATCAGATCGATATAGGAAATGAAAACAATTCTTGTATCAAGTTTATTCTCTGTTAACCTATCATCTAATTCATTCAATAACTTTATATACAGGTCAGAAGGCAGCACATCAATGCAATCATTGCATTCGCAATGATTGTTGGTACCATCTGCAAGCCACACATGAAGGAGATCGATTTCGGGCGATTCTTTAATATACTTTATTATATAGTCAATAATAAGCTCCCGGGTTTTTGGATTTGAATAACATAAATTTGTATCGCTGAAATTGCCCCTTATTTCTCTTTTTCCATCTATCATAGCCAGATGCTGTTTAATCTCATCATTTACTTCACCTCTATAGGAAGGACTTATGTTAAAAGGCGCGTTGGTATAGCCATGTCCTGCTGCATGAAATATCAGACCAAGTTTCTTGATTTCTGAAACAGCTTCCTCAAAATATGCTTTTGACATGTCGTATGAATAAAGCGGGGTTCTTGAGCCATCGTCGTTGATGCTGCTATAAAAACGTTCCTTCCATGGATTGATGCCTTCGAAAAAAATAGAATTAAACCCTAATTTAGGTGCCCATCTTATAAGATTTAATATATCTTCCCGATTCTTTGGGCCGCCAAAGTCAATTCCTCTATGGCGATAGGATGGCCTTTCATGAATATTTACGCTGATTTCTTCTATTGCTTTCTGCGGAATATACTCTCCTTCTGTGCCCGGCCTTATCCAAACACAGCCGGCTTCTGTTAACATGCAATAAACCGCCAGTAACACGCTTCGGGGGTTTATACCGGCTATAATGCCATTGCCATTGGTAATGTTCACATATACTTCATCATCTAAAAAGAGATCTTCTACCCCCGATGATTGAATGCCAAACTGGTCAAACAACCCTATTCGTATAGCTTCTCCTTCATTTGCAATACCTGCATTATTGTCTTTAACGAGCATAAATTCATTGTTACTCATCTTTCCCAAGTACTTTGCCAATTCCTGTGCTGCATAAATAATTGTTTCATTTTCGGAACTGTAAAACACTTTTTTCTTTATCGTGTTATTCAATTATATGCACCCCTTCTTTATATATTTTTTCTGAAAGCTTTTGCATCTGTATTCCTGATTCAAAAGATTAAAAAGTAAAGCACCGATTGAGAATTCTCTGCATATTTTCTCCTAATATCTTCTTTTTTTCTTCCAAAGATAATCTTGCAAAAGCCACCCAGGTAAGCTGCGGACGCGGATCCCGCATGGGGGCATCCGTGCCGTAGAGAACTTTATCTGCAAGCCCTTCATTGCAAAGATACTCTATAAGTCCCTGAGGCACTGTCGTATATGTCAGCTGCAGGTATATATTTGGATATTTTTTTGCATAATATGCATTCTCTTCTGCTGCTGCAAAGCTCCTGCCGGCATGATCGAGGAAGAAGGATACATTAGGATATCTGATTGCAAGCTCTTCTACATCTTCCAGAAAAGTTGGATAAGAACCATAATCCATAAGCGCGAATAAATTGTTTTCATTCGCTATTTTCCACCATGGATCATACACAGGGTCGTTATATCGCACACCTGTCCTTGCATAAAGCATCTTTACACCGGGCATCCCATGTTCCAGGTGATACTTCTTTGCCTCTTTCTCAACATCTTCCACATAATTGGGATCTATAAGGACATAACCCAAGACTTTTTTGGGATACTGACGGCACATGCTGAGAACTGCTTCATTTCCTGCTTCAGAGTCAGTCCAGATTCCAAGCCAGGGAGCAACAACATATTTATCAACACCCATAAGATCATTTAGTTTTACCATGTTATGTATGTCACCGCCGATCATCATACGACCTGTACCGCAGTTTCCGCCTTCCTCAAGGAAGTGAGCATGGGAATCGAATACAAATACTGACATAGGTTTCCCTTCGGATGCTTCCTTTGCTATAAAATCATTCTTCACCTCAGTACTGGGTATGTTTTTTACCCCTGTCAGTCTGCAGAGATTTCCTCCTGCTATTTTCTTTTTAGCTTCCAGAGGTATTTGCCCATAATCAATAAAGGCTCTGGCGGCACCAAGACTCTTCATGGGCATTCCGCTCCCAAAAATTAATCTTTCTGCACCATATCGTTCATACATCACTTCTATAATCCTGTTGGTCTGAAGTGTGGAAAAATCAATATGCAAATTAGGAAAATCGTCCATGACAGGAAAGAGCATACGCTCCATACTCCAGGACAACCCGGTTAATACCACGTTTAAATCCCGATATTCATCAAGCACGGATGCCAGTTCCTGCATGCTTATCTCAGAGGCATCCACGAAAAGCGGAATATGTTCTCTCTGAAGAACCTTATATATCCCACCCATGGTCCGGGTGTCCGGAATATAGGTATGAGATCTTGGAAACATGCGTGCTGCAACCATTTTTTTGCTTCGCAAATTCCTTAACATTTCCTCAGGATCAAAAAAATCCCCGGGCTGGTTCGGTAGTACCGTATAACAGCCGTACAACCTGTCGCTCTTATTCAGCTCTTCCGTTAATCGTTCATTGCCATACTTAGGAGAATAGTCCTTAGCCCATCCTGAATATACAAGTGCGGCTCCCACGCCGCACTGGTCCATAACCTTTAAGACATCTTCAGTCTTCCACATTTCCAGGCGGTGTTTACGGCCTCTTTTCCCAACACATACATTTGAATCAAAAAACAAGATTTCTGAATTCATAATATAACTCCATTCATATTTGCTTAAGTCGTGACCGATGAAAAATATGGTCAAATAGTGAGTTGTCAAAATTTTTTTATACAAATTGAATATAACAGGAATGAAAGCTGCTGTCAATTAAGTGATAATATTTGATAGCGTCAAGATACTATGGGTTTTATAGAAAAAGTATCCCCTGTTTATATATGAACTCAAAAACCCCTTATTGATTTTAGGAATTGGGAAGCCCAAGTCCTTTTACCTATATTCAGAACAGTGAT
>JAAZHD010000247.1 GCA_012510895.1 Clostridiales bacterium | reverse complement strand
GCCCCATATCATCAGGGAAGCTTTTGATATAGCAACAAGCGGACGTCCCGGGCCTGTTGTGGTGGATATTCCCAAGGATGTCCAAAATGCCGTGATTAATTATTACCCGGGCAGCGATGCACCCATGGAATGGAAAACCCGTCGCAAATGGTATGAAGAAGCAGATAATAATCCTGAGAATATAGAAAAGGCCCTTGAATTCATAGGAAGCTGCTTAAGGCCTGTAATCTATGCCGGAGGCGGGGTTAATATTGCCGGCAGCCACAAGGAACTTCTTAAGTTTGCAGAAAAAATCAAGGCGCCGGTATGCGTCTCCCTTATGGGAATGGGCGCTTTTCCCGGAGAACACCCTTATTTCCTGGGCATGGTGGGCATGCACGGTACCCGTTATGCAAACTATGCTGTATCCGGAAGCGACTGCCTGATTGCAGTAGGCGCCCGCTTCAGCGATCGTGTGGTTTCCAAGGTGGAGAAGTTTGCTCCGCAGGCTAAAATCATCCACATAGATATCGATCCTGCTGAGATCAGCAAAAATGTTACAACCCATATTCCCATATGCGGCGATGTAAAAGAGATTTTAACAGAACTTATTGACAGGGCAGCTGAAAGGGAAGAAAACGACTGGAATGAACAGATTCGGGAATGGAAAGAAAAATATCCTCTTAGGTATCGCGGCAAGGGCCCCTTAAGCCCTCAGTATGTTATCGAAAAACTGTATGAACTTACTGAAGGAAAAGCTGTAATCACCACTGAGGTCGGCCAGAATCAAATGTGGGCAGCCCAGTTTTATAAATATTCAGAACCCAGAACCTTTATAACATCCGGAGGCCTGGGCGCAATGGGTTTTGGCCTTGGAGCGGCAATAGGCGCCTCTTTGGCAAGGCCTGACCGCAAGGTAGTCAATGTTGCCGGAGACGGCAGCTTTAAGATGAATTCTACTGAGCTGGCCACCGTTTCCAAGTATAAACTTCCAATAGTTCAGCTGGTGCTTAATAATCATACCCTGGGCATGGTTCGTCAATGGCAGGATTTATTCTTCCAGGGACGTTTCTCACAGAGCACATTAGGTCCGGATGTTGATTTCATAAAACTGGCTTATGCATATGGAATCAAAGGTTATAAAATCAGTGCTAATGAAGAAGTGGAAGATGTATTAAAAGAGGCGCTGTCCTTAAATGAGCCTGTCCTGATTGAATGCGACATAAGCCCCAATGAGAAGGTTTATCCAATGGTAGCTCCCGGAGAGGCCATTGATAATGTAATAGATTAAAAAAGCATGATTTTTCTTGAGATAAAGCTTGTTTATATGTTAGCATATAAGCGGGCTTTATTTTTTAAGTAAATAATCGGCTTAAACA
Source organism: Clostridiales bacterium (assembly GCA_012510895.1). Classification (GTDB taxonomy): domain Bacteria; phylum Bacillota; class Clostridia; order Caldicoprobacterales; family DTU083; genus JAAZHD01. The sequence goes on along the minus strand of JAAZHD010000247.1, from coordinate 8,309 downwards.
GGAAGTGTTTTTTATGATTATTAAAAAGATGCTGCTTGCATCAGTCATAATCATTGTCTTTGTATTATTTGCCCTGACAGGATGCATGCCCGGCAACGAATATTACAGCGAGGAGAAGCCGGCAGGGTTTCTTTGGGGCATCTGGCATGGATGGATTGCCCCCATATCCCTGATTGCCGGGTTGTTTGACAGAAATATCCGGGTTTATGAAGTGTTCAATACCGGCTGGTGGTATGATTTTGGTTTTTATATTGCCATTGTCAGCGGCTTCGGCGGCTTGTCCCTTACAAGAAAAAAGCGCTCCGATAAATAGCGGAGCGCACTTGCGTTTTTACAGCACAATGCCAAAGTATTTCTTCAGGGCGCTGTGAAATTCTTCTTCCGTGGCGGGCACAAAGGTGGTAACGCCTTCCTCAGTAAAGATGCGAAACTCCTTATCGGCAACGGTAACCCGCCCGTTGGGTGTTCGAATGGATACCATATTCTGTTTTCTGAAGATGGAGTCAGGAGAGTGTTCGCACCAGAAACTGGGCATGATAAAATCTATGGGAAGCTGTACTTCTTCGGTAAATGAATATAAACGGGACCATTGGCCGTGGCGTATTTCTTCCAGAACCCAGCCTAAAAAGTCATCCTTTTTAAGACGGTAGGAGCCGTTATCCTGCTTGAAAACCACATCCAAAACGAAGGGAATGGGCCAGGCGGGTATATTGCCGCCGACTCCCACGTCACAGAGATAGGGGATGCCGTCATCGGTTTCTACCTTAAGAATATGATGCCGGCGCATGGGAATGCCGGTTTCATCCCTTAAAAATCTTGCCATATAACTGGTAACGGTAAAGCCCAGTTCCAACAGCAGCCAGCGGAAGAGAGCATTCAGCTCAAAACAGTAGCCCCCTCTTTTATTTATGACAATCTTTTTATAAAGATCAGGTATTTCCAGGGACAGGGGTCTGCCGTACATAACATCCAGGTTTTCGTAGGGAACGGATTTAAGATGGGCTTCCTGCAGCCCGGCCAGAGTTTCATAGGTGTTGCCAAGCGGTCCTTTATAGCCTATTCGTTCCAAATAACCATCAACTGTACAGTCTTTTATATCCATTTTGGCTTCCTCCGTAATGTTTTCAATTTTGCTCAGAAACATTTTAATCACATTATACATGATAGAATATGCTTTTTCCACTTTAAGCTCAGAATCTTCACAAAACTAATAATTATTCATGTTCACAAAACATAGGCATACTGATATACTAAAGGATAATAATTCAGGATTTGACCTGCGCTGAAGTGTTTTTATTTATATTTGGAGGAGTAATGATTAAATTCAGGCTGACAAAACGAGTCGGTGTACTGGGCATGGCCGCCAATATATTCCTGCTTGTTATAAAGCTTGCGGCAGGTTATTTGAGCCGGAGCCTGGCCATGATTGCGGACGGCTTCAATTCTGCCGGCGATGTGTTTGCTTCTGTCATGACATTAATCGGCAACCGCATTGCCAGTAAACCAGTGGACAAGGATCATCCCTACGGTCATGGAAAAGCGGAGCACATATTTTCCTTAATTATAAGTCTTTCCCTGATGGTGGTAGGCGTCCAGGTTATTAAATCATCGGTGTATTCCATAGTTAATCGTGAGAAAATCGCCTTTTCCATGTGGCTGGTGACCGTTGCCCTGGCTACCATTATAATAAAATTAACCCTGTATATTTATACAAGAACTGTCGGAAAGAGAACCAGCAGTCTGCTCATAACGGCCAATGCTGCAGACCATAGAAACGATGTCCTGCTTACAACCGGAACCCTGCTGGGAATTCTCTTTGGTTTATTTGGCATTTACTGGGCAGACGGTGTTGTAGGACTTGGAATATCGGCCTGGATAATAATTACCGGAGTACGGATATTTTTTTCCGCCTACCGGGTGCTGATGGATACGAATATTGACCAGCCGTCTCTGGACAAAATCCGGGTTCTGGTAGAGGCCATTCCCGGGGTTGATCATGTGGATGATATTACATCCAAGCCCATTGGAGAGAATTATATCATCATTATAAAAGTTTCAGTGGACAGATCCCTGTCCGTTGAGGAAGGTCACGATATTGCCGCCCAGGTAAAGTATAAGCTCAAAGACTCCTGTAAGAATAATAGACTGTCTGATGTAGTTGTCCATGTAAATCCCGTATAAATATCCCTGGCCGATATTATTAACCAAGCCTCTTTGAGGACCGTCAGGAAAGCTTGTAATTGCCGCATTTAATGAAATAGTATATACTGTAAACCAGAGAAAGGAAGCAGGAGCAGGAAAAGGGAGGAAGAAACAGATGGATCCTAGAATTAGAACACTGGCAAATAAACTGATTAATTATTCCTGTGAACTTAAAGAAGGAGAAAAAGTATTAATTGAAAGCATAGGCCTGGAACCCCCTCTGATCAAGGAACTGATACGGGAAGCCTATAATGCGGGGGCAATTCCCTTTGTCTCCATTAAGGACAATGAGATCAACCGGGTGCTTTTCAGCAAGTGCACTCCTGAACAAATGAAGATGATGGCCGGATATGAGGCGGCGCGTATGTCCGACATGGATGCTTACATCGGTGTCCGTTCCGGACGAAACGCCTTTGAACTGTCCGATGTCCCGGCGGACAAAATGGATATTTATATGAAGCATTTCTGGCATGAAGTTCACGGGAAGATAAGGGTTCCCAAAACAAAATGGGTGGTTTTAAGGTATCCTTCAGACTCCATGGCCCAGCTGGCCCAGATGAGCACGGAAGCTTTTGAGGATTTTTATTTTGATGTCTGCAATCTTGACTACTCAAAAATCTCCAGAGCCATGGATCCTTTGGTTGAGCTGATGGACAAGACGGATAAGGTTCGCATTGCCGGAAAAGGCACTGACCTTACATTTTCCATTAGGGGGCTGCCCAGCATCAAGTGCGATGGTAAGCTTAACATTCCTGACGGGGAAATCTACACAGCGCCCGTAAAAGACTCGGTAAACGGAGTTTTAACCTACAATACCCCCTCTGAATACAACGGTTTTACTTTCCGGGATATCCGGCTGATCTTCAGGGACGGGAAAATCGTGGATGCAAAGGCAAATGACAGTGAACGGCTCAACAAAATACTTGATACTGACGAAGGTGCCAGGTACATAGGCGAATTTGCCATAGGCGTCAACCCCTATATCACCAAGCCCATGAATGATACCCTCTTTGATGAGAAAATAGCAGGTTCTTTTCACTTTACTCCGGGCAGCTGTTATGACGAATGTGATAATGGGAATAAGTCTGCTGTTCATTGGGATCTCATCTGTATCCAAACACCTGAATACGGCGGCGGGGAAATCTATTTCGATGATGTGCTGATCAGGAAGGACGGCCGCTTTGTCCTGCCCTCCCTGGAAGCCCTTAATCCCGAAAACCTGAAATAGAAGCCAAATTAAAGTGGAAGGGTGAAAATGGAAAGAACCGGGACAAAAAATATAAAGATATGGAGAAATTATGGATAAACAAAATTATGCAATATTTATAGACCTGGAAAACACCGGCGGAAAATCTGCCACTTTGAACCAGGTCATAGAAAAGGTAAAAATAAGGGGAGATATCCTGATTGGGAAAGTCTACGGCTATCAGGAGGCTTTTTCCAATCTGAAGGAAGTGCTCTTATCCAATACCTTCAGTGTTGTGCCCTCTATCAAATACGGCGCAAACCAAAAAAACAATCTGGACATACAGCTTGTTATTGATGCTCTTGATGTGGCCTATACCAACGACCTGATCGACTGCTTCTGCATCGTATCCGGTGACAGCGATTATACGCCTCTGGTTGGCAAGCTTAAATCCATGGGAAAATATGTGCTGGGCATTTCCCGGTCGGAGGTAGCTTCCAATATTTTCATTAAAGCATGCAATGAATTTATTTTCCTGGAATCGGTAACCACCAATTCCGGCAGTCAGGAAGGCGAGGATGTCTCAAATGACATGGAAGACCTGCTTAAGATACTGGAGAAAATAATTAATGACCAGTCCGATGCAGAAGGAACCCTTTTTGTCAGTGAACTTAAGAAAACCCTGCTCAGGCTGCGTCCCGACTTCAGTGAAAAAAGCTATGGCTTTAACTCCTTCGGTAAGCTGCTGAATACCTTGGAATCCAGGTACAATACCATTCAGGTGTTTGGAGATACCAATTCATTAAAGGTAAAAATGAAAGGGGAAAGCAAGGCTGTATCAAGGGAAATCACGAAATATAATTGGATAAGCATTGTGCAGAATCACTTGAACAAACTGAAGAGCAACGGATTTAACAGGGTAAATCCCAGCATTATTAAATCCGAACTGCAGAAGGAGTTTCCTGCCTTTGACGAACGTCAGATAGGCTATAAGAAATTCAGCGATATGATGAAGCGTCTGGAGCGGGAAAACATTATTTCCATTGAATTCAATGAAGCTAAAACCATGCTGATAAAAATTTTGTGATTCAAAGCCGGCTTCGGTATAATTTATACCGGGGCCTTTGTTTTATGATTTCATTAAATTCAATATTTCAAATTACTTTAAGAAAGGAAAGGTGGCAGTCGGTATGATAAAGGTAGGGAAAACTGTCTTTGAGATGCCTCCGGCAGAGGGCAATCCGAGGAACAGCGAAGGAGCTTTTATTGAACTGAGTGACGGCAGACTAATGTTTGTGTACAGCCATTATATCGGGGACAGCTATGCTGACGATGCAGCTGCAGCCATTGCCAAATGTTATTCCTCGGACCGGGGAGAAACCTGGTCGCAGCGGCAGATTATTGTCATGCCCGATGAGCACAAGGTCAGGAATATAATGAGCGTATCGCTTTTAAGGATGAAGAACGGGGATATCGGGCTCTTTTATTTAATCCGTTACGGCTGGCATGACATGCGCCTTCACTTAAGAAGATCATCCGATGAAGGGGAAACCTGGGGTGAGCCCATATGCTGCATAAATGCACCTGGATATTTCGTTACCAATAACGACCGTGTAGTAAGGCTGTCTTCAGGCCGCCTTATAATACCAGCCGCCAGGCATAACAAGCTGAGAGACTCGGAAGCAGGAAGCAGACAATGGGACAGCAAGGCTGTTTCGTACTTCTATTATTCAGACGATGACGGATACACATGGAATGAAGCCAGGAATTTTACTGCACTTAACAGTTTCCATACTGCCAGCGGTTTGCAGGAACCCGGCGTAGTAGAGCTGAAAAACGGGGTATTGTGGGCCTGGGCAAGAACTGATCTGGGCACCCAGTATGAAATGTTTTCCATAGACAGCGGAGAGTCATGGACATCGCCGGAACCCTCCGTATTCACATCGCCTTGTTCGCCGCTTTCGATGAAGAGAATTCCGAAGAATGGTTATCTCTTTGCTGTCTGGAATCCCATTCCCAACTATCAGACCCGAGCCATTGTCAGGGGCAGCGGGGGCAGAACCCCCTTGGTGGCAGCCGTAAGCAAGGATGAAGGCAAAACATGGGACAATTTTGTAATTGTTGAGGACGACCCGGATGCCGGCTACTGCTATACTGCCATATATTTTATTGATGATGCGGTGCTTCTGGCTTATTGTGCCGGCAGCGCGGATGACGGAACATGTCTTGCCAGGCTGCGAATTAAGAAGATCCTGTTATCCGAGCTTAAGTTATAAGAAAATAAAGTTGCAGGAAAATTTGGTTAAAAAGGGGGGTGGACCTTTAATGAAACCGATAAATTACGGTCTGTCTTTTATCTCCGGCAGATGGCCTGAAAACAGGGTGCGCTTCTGGGTTGAGTCCCGCATGAGGTATATAGATGAAGTAAACAAGATCACAGAGGATTATTACCAATGCGGGGCCTGCAAGAGTGAAGATACTTTTGCTGAAAAGGATTTGTTTTACAAGGATAATTATGATTTCACGCCTGTATTTGGTCCTGAGTACGGGATTATCTTCAGGCGCAAGGCATATCTTAACGACAACTATAAATCCTGCCTTAAGGCTGCCGATATGTGGCAGGGACAGGATTATAAACTTAAAGAAGCAGATCATGCAAAACTGCTTGAGAGCAATGCAGATATAAGAAGGGCCACTCATGAGGCCATACCGCTTGTCGCACAGACGGAAATAGCCAATGAAGAACTGGGCATAAGGGCAATCATTGAATATCCGATAAAAACTATGAATATCAATGACGACAGGGATATCTATCAGGTGGATACAGGGCCTGTCCTTCTGCCTGATCTGTCAAAGAGGCATGAACGCATAGTTGACGGCATTTCGCTGGCATACATCGCTTTCAATGTAAGCACCGTTGCTGATTTTGTAATTGAAGCACCTACGCCCGTCATGGAAAATGGAAAAGAAATATGCAAGGTTTACCATTACTCAAGGATAATTAGCTTAAAGTCAAAGAATACCGTCTATGAGGCTTATTAAACCCGCTTAACGCTGTATGTAATGAGCCGGCTTATGCTCCTTATAATATAACGGCCGGCTCTGTTTAAACAAAGGGGAGGATATTTACGTGTTACAGGAAGGTTTTTATACCGCACTGGGAACCCCGGTGGATGAAGAAGGGAATATTATTAAAAAAAGTTTAATCCGGCATATTGAGGAACAAATAGAAGCCGGTGCATCAGGCCTGCTTTTGCTGGGCAGCATGGGCATGGAGCCCTATGTAAAGGAATCGGAGTACGGGAAGATCGTAAGAATTGCGGTTGATGCCGTGAAAGGCAGATGCCCCTTATTCGTCGGGGCAATGGACAATTCTGTCTGGAGGGTGAAGGAGAAGCTTTCCGCCATCGGCAAAGCCGATATTGACGGGATCGTTCTTACAACCCCCTATTATTATGCATCGCCTGCAAAGGATATTACAGCGTATTTCAAGGCTGCTGCAGATGTTTCTTCTTATCCTGTGTATTTATACGATCTGGCGGTGGTTACAAAGGTAAAAATCACTATGGAGATTATAAATGACCTTATTGATGACAAGAGGTTTGCCGGCATTAAGTCAGGGGACTTTCTGCTAAATAAGCAGCTGCTGAAGGCACCGGGAATAAGGAAGGATTTTTCTGTCCTGTTCAGCACCCTGGATCTCTTTGATGCAGCATACAATTACGGCATTACAAAAAATCTGGATGGAATGTTCAGCTGCACGCCCAAGAACGCCTCTAAGTGTTATTTGCATTTTGCCAAAGGGGAAATAGAAGAGGGGGCAAAGTACCTAAGCAATATTATTTCACTAAGGGATGTTTTTGTACTTTACGGCGTATTTCCTTCCTTCACGGCAGCCATGAATTTACTGGGATATGAAGGATGCTTCAGCCCGGACTATATGGGGAAGGTCGGGGAAGAAGCCAGGGAACATATTTCTGCCAAATTAAAGGAAATCGGAGAGCTGTAATTAATAGTTAACCTGATTCAGTTTAATAAGCTTATATTTGATCTTTGTAAACAGGGGGTTTATTATGTATGGCTAAGGAAGTTATGGAAAGACGGGCTTCCGACAACAAATACCTGCATAAGGACTTTCATAATTTAATGAATCTGGGAATTGAGTATATCAGGGAAAAATACGGAGAGGATTCCGTAAGGGAGTATCTGGCCCGGTTCGCTAAAGCTTATTACGCGCCGCTTAAATCCGCTTTACTTAAAAAGGGCCTTATTGCGGTTAAGGAACATTATGAAAAAATCTATGAAACTGAGGAAGCTCTGGATTTTGTATCCATGTCGCTGTCAGAAGATGAACTGATAATTAATGTTGAAAAGTGCCCTGCAGTTACTCATATGAGAAAATCAGGCGTAACTCCCTCGCCCCTTTATTATGAACTAATAAAAACGGTTAACGAGGTCATCTGCGAGGAAACGCCATTTGGTTTTGAACTGTTATCCTATGATCAGGAAACAGGGGCATCAAGAGAAAGATTTTTCAGGAAAGATAAATAAGCTTCATAGAGAAGGAGAGGAGCAAGATGATTTCCTGTACGGAATTTATACCTGCTTACAGTGAATTATTTAAATATATTGAAGAAATTGACGGAGAAGAAGGTGTTCTTAAGTATTGGGAGCATATTTCCGATGAGGGATTAAACCAGTTAAGAGATCTGGTTAAAAAGCACGGAATACGAGGCTGCTTCCTTTACTGTTCCCACACTTTAAATTAAGACGCCGCCGATTTCATAATGCCCCTGGATGAAGAAAAGGGCGAATGTGAAATTATAATGCACTACAGCCCTTCCAAAGGCAGGCTGCTTGAGATTGACCATATAGAACCCTATCATAATTACTGCGGCCACTGCGATGTGCTGTACAGGAG
>JAAZHD010000246.1 GCA_012510895.1 Clostridiales bacterium | reverse complement strand
CAAATGAAGTCCTGGTGAGAGTAAAAGCATGTTCTATCTGTGGAAGTGATGTTCATGGTATAGACGGTAGTACAGGCAGGAGAATTCCCCCTATAATAATGGGGCATGAAGCTTCTGGTATTATAAGCGAAGTAGGAAGCGATGTAAGAGGATATAAGCCTGATGATAGAGTAACTTTTGATTCCACCATATATTGTGGAAAATGCTATTATTGCTCTAAGGGTAGAATCAACTTATGCGACAACAGGAGGGTTCTAGGAGTATCCTGTGATGAATACAGGCAGAATGGAGCCTTTGCTGAATATGTGGCCATACCTGAACATATTCTTTACAAAATACCTGAGGGTGTATCCTTTGAAAGGGCTGCAATGGTTGAACCTCTTTCAATTGCTCTGCACGCCATAAACAGAACATGTATAGAGCTAGGGGACACGGCGGTGGTTGTAGGAGCAGGGATGATAGGTCTCCTGATTATCCAGCTTTTGGCTAATCATGGGTGCAGTAAAATTATTGCTGTTGATATTTCTTCATACAAACTTGACCTGGCAAAGAGCTTTGGAGCAACAGACTGCATTCTCTTAAATTCGGATAATACAGCTAGAATACATATATCAAATAGTCTGGAACATATAGGTCAGAAAAGTGCTTCGGAAATAGTATATGAAGTTACTAGAAATAGGGGAGCAGATGTTTCCTTTGAAGTGGTCGGGTTAAATTCTACATTTGAAATAGCAGCAACTAGTCTTAAAAAAGGTGGGATACTAACTCTAGTCGGCAATTTTTCACCTAGTGTGTCTTTCCCTTTGCAATTAGTTGTAACCAGAGAAATCATATTAAATGGAAGCTGTGCATCAGCAGGCGAATATGATAGATGTCTTGATATGATAGCCCGCGGAGTAGTTGATATTGATGCTTTCATTAGTGCTGCTGTGCCGTTGGAAGAAGGGGCTTATTGGTTTAAGCGGCTCTATGACAAGGAAAAGGGGTTAATGAAAGTAATCTTAAAGCCGTAGAAGGTAAGGCCACCTTTTGATAATGATATAAAATTGCATGGTGACACACCTCTCTGTTTGGAGGTGAGAGATTAGAGGTCGGAGGTTGGATTTATACATTTTCCCACTTCTAACTTCTCGCTTCTCACATCTAATTTGAGGAATGTCCCCATAAATAATTGATTTGAGGTGTGCAAAATGTATAAATGTATGTTCGATCTATCCGGGAAGGTTGCTATTGTTACAGGAACCAGCAGGGGGCTGGGACAATACTTTGGAAGGGCTCTGGCAAGAGCGGGAGCAGATCTTGTAATTACTAGCAGGAATTTATCATCTCTTGACAAGTTCAGGGATGAAATTGTATCAATGGGTAGAAAAGCACTGCCTGTAGAACTTGATGTTTGTAATTATGATAGTATTCAAAGAATGGTTGATATAGCTTATAAGGAATATGGCCGAATCGACATTCTTGTTAACAATGCAGGCTGCAATATCAGGAAGCCAGCTTTGGAGATAACCTGGGATGACTGGAATACTGTACTTGATACAAATTTACGTGGCTCCTTTTTTGTTGCCCAGGCAGTAGCTAAAAAAATGATACCAAGACTTCATGGCCGAATAATAAATATAGGATCCGTTACCAGTGTATTTGGCTATGCTGGTATAACTCCATACTGTGCTAGCAGGGGCGGAGTAAAGCAGATGACTATGAGCCTGGCTGACGACTGGGGGCACTATGGGATAACTGTAAACTGTCTTGCTCCCGGATGGTTTAAAACAGAACAGAACAAGGTACTGTACGAAAACAAAAAGTGGGTTGAATACATATGTGACAGAATTCCTATAAAACGTCCTGGTCAACCTGATGACCTTGACGGAGCCATTGTATTTTTAGCATCGGACGAAAGTAAGTATATTACAGGCCAAACTTTCCTTGTAGATGGTGGTATATCTACCGGAGCTACGAAAGCAACAATTTAATGGGGTCAGGCTTGAATTATTGTTATTATGTAGTTTGCAGAGATTAGAAGGATGAAAGAACCTTTCTAATCTCTTTATCATTTCCCTCGTGAAATAGTAAAAAAATATTATATTATTCACTAACCAAATCCTTTTTACTCCGACTATATAGAGGACGGCAGACTGCGTAAAAACTCAATTGAGTGAGTGTACTATCCCCACT
>JAAZHD010000245.1 GCA_012510895.1 Clostridiales bacterium | reverse complement strand
CTATTATTCCAAGCAAGTCCAGGGTTATTTCCGTTTCTGTAAGCTTTACCAGTATCAAAGCCGGCACAAAAACATAGATATTGAATTTTGTAAGGGTGTGAATGTCAAGGATAAACTTCTTGCCCAGAATACACCCAATCAGGATTAATATGAATATCGGTACTATATTATCTATTAAAATAGTAAAAAATATTCTCACACAAACCCCCGCCCCGCTGCTTTTTTATTTATTCAGCTCATCATTTGCAGATAGGCATGGATGAAGGGATCCAGATCTCCATCCATCACTGCCTGTATGTTTCCGTTTTCCACATTGGTTCTGTGATCTTTCACCAGATTGTAAGGATGGAAAACATAAGACCGTATCTGGCTGCCCCACTCAATCCTTTTCATTTCACCCTTCATCTCATTTATTTTCTCCTGGGCTTCCCTTTCCTTAAGTTCCAGAAGTTTTGCTTTCAGCATTTTCATGGCAGTCTCCCTGTTCTGTATCTGAGACCGTTCATTCTGGCATGAAACCACAATGCCTGTTGGCAGGTGGGTTATGCGAATAGCTGAATCGGTCATGTTAACATGCTGACCGCCTGCCCCGCTGGCCCTAAAAGTATCTACCCGTATCTCTTCCGGACGAATCTCTATGGTATGGTCGTCTTCCAGTTCAGGCATTACATCAAGGGATGCAAAGGAGGTGTGCCTTCTTCCTGATGCGTCAAAAGGAGAAATTCTGACCAGCCTATGGACGCCTTTCTCAGCTTTCAGATAACCATAGGCATACTCACCGATAACATGAAGGGTAACACTTTTTACACCGGCTTCTTCTCCCGGCAGAAAATCCAATACTTTAACTTCATATCCGCTTTGCTCGCACCATCTTGTATACATTCGGTAAAGCATGCCTGCCCAATCCATGGCTTCTGTGCCCCCTGCCCCTGCATGGATGGATATAATAGCATTATGGGAATCATATTCCCCTTTCAGCAGGGTAGCCAGTCTCATGCGCTCCACTTCCGCCTTCAGCTGTTTTATGCTGTCATAAACCTCCTTAACAACTGAAGAATCATTCATCTCCTCGCCAAGTTCTATAAGAACCTCTATGTCTTCAAGTTTGCACCGGGCATTCTTCCAACTTGCTTCCTTGTTTTTTAAAGATTTCATTTCCCGGTTCACAGTTTGAGAACGTTCAAGATCGTTCCAGAATTCCGGTGACTGCATCTCTTCTTCCAGTTCCTCTATCCTTCGCCTTATACCTGGAAGGTCAAAGTGAATCACCTATCATTTGAAGTGTCTCTTGAATTGATTCAAGCTGCTGCTTTGCCTGATCAAGTTCCAACATATTAATCACACCTTTCCGTTGCCTTGGCTGAATTTGCTTTTACACAGCGCCGCAGCATTTCTTGTATTTCTTTCCGCTGCCGCAAGGGCAGGGATCGTTTCTTCCTACCTTTTTATCTCTGACTATAGGTTTTTTAGCCTGATTGCCGCGGCCGGCCTCAATAGGCTCTGCCGCCTTTTCTCTTTTGGGCATATCGTTTTTTATCCGGATGCGGTAAAGAAGGGAAACCACTTCTTCCTGTATTCCCCGGATCATTTCATGGAACATTTCATGGCCTTCAATCTGATACTCTATTACCGGATCCCGCTGTCCGTAAGCCCTGAGTCCAATACCCTGCCTAAGCTGATCCATGGCATCAATATGATCCATCCACTTCCGGTCAACAACCTTAAGGGTAATGACCCTTTCTGCCTCCCGCATGGGCTCTTCCCCATTGATTTCTTCCTGTTCTCTATAAATCTTTTCCGCTGTTTCAAGAGGTTTTTCCTGAATGCGGGCCTTGGTCAGTGATTG
>JAAZHD010000244.1 GCA_012510895.1 Clostridiales bacterium | reverse complement strand
TAGTATACAATACATATTAAATAAAGAATATAGGAGGTTAAATCATGAACAAATTGTTAAGGAAAAAACTCAACAAAAAGGGTTTCACCCTGATCGAGCTCATTGTGGTTATTGCTATACTGGGGATTTTGGCAGCAATCATTATACCAAGGTTTACTGGGTTCCAAAATAAGGCAAGAGAAACACAGGCACTTGTAGTTGCGAAGCAAGTTGCAACCGCAGTCGATTCTTTTTATGCAGAAAACTCCGCATGGCCTACAGATGATGATAAAGATGAAATCGCTAAACTGTCCGGAGTAGACGAAGATAACTTCGAATTCGAATTCGAATTCAAATTACGAGAAAATGGCGGTATATCGGTAACCGTAGAAACAGAAGGTGGAGAAAAATATACAGCAGGGCGAATTAAAGGAGAAAGTCCTGTAGAAGCTCCTGATCCGAATCCTCCTGATCCGAATCCTACTGAATCCGAATGATAGTGGCGGCGGTGACGAAGAGACCTGATACATACTCGACATAGAAGGTCAATCAAAATGGTTGACTTTTTTTCTATTTGATCTCTATAACTTATTTGATCATGCTATTACAAAGAGATCAATAGTTTTAACCTCGTTTTTACAATGAATGTTATTTTATTAGATTAACAGTTTTCAATGGAATAATATAAGAAAAAAAGCAAAAACCGCTTAATCCTTACGGATAAGCGGTTTTTATTTGGTCTGGGTGAGAGGATTTGAACCTCCGGCCTCTTGAACCCCATTCAAGCACGCTACCAAACTGCGCCACACCCAGTTATAACGACCGAGTATTATATTACTACATTAATAAGAAAAAATCAAGCGATTTTTTAGTTTATCTGATCCATGCCTTCATGTTCCCTTATAAAGTCATTATATTTCCTAAGTATTTCGGGATGTCTTTGCATAAAAAGATTAAACAGTATCATCTTTTCATAGGTTTCCATGCTTATGTTATGTTCGATCAACTCAGTGTCCATCAGGGTTTCCTTAACGCCTAAATGCTTAAGGAATGTTTCAACAGTAATATGACGTTTTAACAGAAATGCACCCATTTCCTTTCCCTTATCCGTAAGCTGAATTACACCATATTTCTCATAATTTATCAACTTTCTTGCTTTCAGCTTTTCCACCACTCTGCTGACAGAAGGAGCCTGGACATTTAAAAGTTCAGCTAATGTGTTAATCCTTATATAACCATTCTTTAAGCATATGCGGTAAATCATTTCCATATAGTCTTCCATGCTGGAAGTCAGCATTTTGTTTCTTCTTTTAAGCGTCTGATATCCGCGCACCGTATAGAAATTATTGCTGCCCATATTAATACTCCTTTATATATTGACATAACTCATAGGTCACTCATACATGCCGGCGGTCATATATTACCCATAGGTAACAAATTTACCTAATGCTACTTTATGAACAAGATAGTAAATAAGTTAAATATATCGGAGGTTAATTTTATGAATGACAGACTGATACCGCTTAATTTACTGCCCCTTGGACAGTTTGGAAGGGTAAGAAGGTTAAGCGCCGGAGGCAGCAAAAGAAGAAGACTTCTGGATCTGGGCTTAATACAAGGGACTCAGGTTGAAGCCCTGTGCAAAAGCCCCTCCGGAGACCCCACTGCTTATCAGATACGCGGTGCAGTCATTGCGCTGCGCTCTGAAGAAGCCTCATGCATCATGATGGAAGCATTGAAGGAGGAGTAAAATGGGCCTGACGAAGCAGTCCACCGGACATAATGCACTTAAGGAAATGTTCCAGGTGAAGTCCGATTCACCTTATGATTTTATAGTTGCCTTGGCAGGCAACCCGAACACGGGTAAGAGTACTGTTTTTAATCAGCTGACGGGATTGAACCAGCATACAGGAAACTGGCCGGGTAAAACTGTTACCAATGCTCAGGGCAATTTCACTTATAAAGATAAAAAATTCATACTGGTAGATCTGCCGGGAACCTATTCACTCTTTGCCGGCTCGGCAGAAGAAGAAACAGCCAGGGATTTCATTTGTTTTGGCAAACCTTCTGCTGTTGTGGTTGTGGCAGATGCCACCTGCCTGGAAAGAAATCTTAATTTAGTTCTGCAGATCATGGAAATCACTGATAAGGTAATTCTATGTGTAAATCTGATGGATGAAGCTAAGCGAAAGAAAATCAATATCGATTTAAGCCTTTTATCCAGAAAACTTGGTGTGCCTGTAGTCGGAACCAGTGCCAGAAGCGGCCAGGGGCTTGAAAAACTAAGGGAAACAATTTATAAAACAGCTCATGGTGAAATACAGCCTGCACCGGTCAAATTGGAATACAGCAGGGAAATTGAAAAGGCCATAGAAGAACTGACATATACTATTGAGGCAGCAGCAGGTATAAGCATTAACAGCCGCTGGACAGCACTTCGCCTGCTTGATGGCGATCCTGCCATACAAAAATCTATAAATGACTTTCTTGGATTCAGCCTGATTGAAAATAAGGAAATTGTCCAAAAGCTAAATAAAGCAAGACTCATGCTCAAAGAGAATAATATGAACACCGACAGCGTGAAAGATCAATTGGTATACACCATAGTTCGTAAAGCTGAGGAATTGGCTGAAGAAACAGTCACCTTTCATAACAAGGATTACAATCAAATGGACAGAAAAATTGATAATATACTAACATCAAAGGCCTTTGGTTTTCCTATTATGCTGGGGCTGCTGGGCGTCATTTTCTGGCTGACAATTCAGGGAGCCAACTATCCTTCTGAGGTCCTGGCAGGAGTTTTTGCGTTTATTGAGAGAAAGCTTACAGACTTTTTTTTAAGTACAGGTGCTCCCGACTGGATTTATGGAATCTTAGTACAGGGAATGTATAAAACACTGGCATGGGTTGTTTCAGTAATGCTGCCCCCTATGACAATTTTTTTCCCCCTGTTTACGCTTTTGGAGGATCTGGGTTACCTTCCCAGGGTTGCCTTTAACCTGGATAACTTTTTTAAACGGGCATGTGCTCACGGCAAGCAGGCACTCACCATGTGTATGGGCTTTGGATGCAATGCGGCAGGTGTTATCGCCTGCAGGATTATAGATTCCCCCAGGGAAAGGCTGATAGCCATTATTACCAATAACTTTGTTCCCTGCAACGGCCGTTTCCCTATCCTTATAACTTTATCCGCCATATTTATTGCAGGTTCAGGTTTGTTTTCCTCTTTCTTCGCAGTCCTTGTCGTACTGGGAGTTATAGTCTTTGGAGTATTAATGACCCTCTTTTTATCTAAGCTGCTGTCAAAAACAATACTTAAGGGAATGCCATCCTCCTTTACCCTGGAACTTCCCCCTTACAGAAAACCGCAGGCAGGCAGAATCATTATTCGTTCCATATTAGACAGAACCTTATTTGTCTTAGGCCGAGCTGTTATGGTTGCAGCACCGGCCGGCCTTGTTATCTGGATTATGGCAAATATAAGCATAGAAGGCATGAGCCTGTTAAGCCGCTGCGCCTCTCTCCTTCAGCCCTTTGGGAATGCCATAGGCATGGACGGATATATTCTGATGGCCTTTATTTTAGGACTGCCTGCCAATGAAATTGTCATTCCAATACTGATTATGAGCTATATGTCCACAGGAGTAATGATGGAACTTGACAGTCTGGATGCCCTTAAGAACCTTCTGGTGAATAACGGATGGACCTGGCTTACTGCAGTAAATGTTATGATCTTTACGTTGCTTCATTTTCCATGCGGAACTACCCTCCTGACCATAAAAAAAGAGACCCAAAGCAAAAAATGGTCTCTTGTATCTTTTCTTGTTCCTACGGTTTCAGGTATCCTGGTATGTTTTGCCCTGACTCAGATCGTCAGATTGGCAGGGCTTGTTTAAACCGACTAGATTTCCCCCACATCCGGTTTCAGGTCGCTGGTTTCATTCTCTGCCATCCCGTCAGCTTTCTGCCTAAACTCGCGCAACGCCTTCTTTCTCCAAGTGCCCTTTGCATAAATAAAGGAATTTATCAGGGCGCCGCTTATCCAGGCAATAAGCAGGGAAATAAAAATGGATTCAGGACGTCCATTGGGGTATGCAGAACTTCTGGTAAGGTATGCAAGTCCATAGGCAATGGGAACTCGTATGGCAATAGTGGTAATCATTGAAATCCACATTGGTGTGACGGTATCACCCGCTCCCCTCATTATACCTGAGAGTACCTGAGTAACAGCCATTGCCACATATCCCACAGCTAGAATGCTCATCATCCTCATGCCTAAATCAACCAGTTCTACGGTATCAGTGAATATAGGTATCAAATACCTGCCAAGCAGCAATATTACAGCTGTTATGCCGGCCGCTGTACTGACAGCCAGTTTCAGACCTGAGCGCATGCCTTCCTTTACCCTGTCCAGATTTCCGGCACCTACATTCTGTCCTGTATAGGTTGTCATTGCCATTCCATATGAGAAATTGGGCATCATGGCAAAACCATCCACCCGCATTACAATAACATTGCAGGCAATAATCATTTCTCCAAAACTGTTGGTGAGAGACTGAACCGTAACCATGGCGAGGGAGAAGATAGCCTGTGTCAGACCGGAAGGCAAGCCCAGTTTGACAAGCCGGACTGTAAACTCTTTTACCGGCTTGAAGTACTTAAGCCTTATATCAAATAAATGACTCATTTTCTTCAGTTTAAGAAAACAAAGAACAGCTGAAAACGCCTGGGCGATGACAGTTGCCAGAGCAACGCCGGGAACCCCCATATTAAACTTGGCAACAAACCAGATATCAAGCACCACATTAAGCGCTGTTGAAACGAGCAGAAAGAGCAGGGCTGAAAGAGAATCTCCCAATCCTCTAAGCACACCTGACAGGATATTATAGAAAGAAAAGCCTGCAGCGCCTAGGAAGAAAATATTTAAGTAGTCTTCACACCAGTCAATAATGGAGGCCGGTGTATTGAGTAAATTAAGCAAAGGCCGGCTGACCAGCGGACCGACTATCATGACGACAAAAGACGCAATCACTGTCAGCGTCATGCTGACACCAATAGTACGGGACAATTTCTCCCTGTCCTTGGCGCCAAAGTACTGGGAAACCATTATTCCGGTGCCGGTTGAAACGCCCACAAAAAGCACCAACAGCAGATGAAGGATAGGCCCTGCACTGCCAACCGCAGCCAAAGCATTATCACCTATATATCGGCCCACTATTATGGAGTCTGCTGTATTGTAAAACTGCTGCGCAATATTACCTATTAAAAGCGGTATGGAAAATTCCAGTATTCTCTTCCAGGGTGCACCTTTCGTCATATCCCTGGCTGTAAAGATTGATGACAACTTAGCCATTTGATCCCTCTGTTTCTTAAGTATTATAAAATCTTCTCCATTTTATATTATCTCTGAAAATTTGTATAGCTGTTTTTTAAACATAAAGCAAAATTATAAAACTAAGTACCCCTCTTTAAGCAGCAAATCCGCTTTAAGAGGGGCATTTTTGATCTAAACCAATTATTCATGCTGAGCAGGCAATTTTTTATGCCCGGTCTTAATATCCTTTAGGATTATTCAGCATCAACCTTAGCCATATGTTCAATTAGGTTAACGACCTTGTTGGAATAACCCCATTCGTTGTCATACCATGCAACCAGTTTTACGAAATGATCGTTCAGTGAAATACCGGCATCTGCGTCAAAGATACAAGTTCTGGGATCAGTGATAAAGTCAGAGGAAACAACTGCATCTTCGGTATAACCCATAATGCCCTTAAGTTCATTTTCTGAAGCTTTCTTCATGGCTGCTTTGATTTCGTCATAGGTTGCGGGTTTTTCCAGACGGCAGGTCAGGTCAACAACGGATACATCAACAGTGGGAACTCTGAAGGACATTCCTGTCAGTTTGCCGTCCAGTTCCGGAATAACCTTGCCAACGGCTTTTGCAGCTCCGGTGGAGGAAGGAATGATGTTTGCATAAGCAGCACGTCCGCCTCTCCAGTCTTTCTTGGAAGGACCGTCAACTGTCTTCTGAGTGGCTGTTACAGCATGAACTGTTGTCATAAGGCCTTCGACAATACCAAAGTTGTCATGCAGTACTTTAGCCAGAGGTGCCAGGCAGTTGGTTGTGCAGGATGCATTGGAAACAATGTCCATATCCTTGGTGTATTTATCATGATTTACACCCATAACAAACATGGGAGCGTCTTTAGAG
>JAAZHD010000243.1 GCA_012510895.1 Clostridiales bacterium | reverse complement strand
GGATATGACGGTCACTGCAGAAATCTTTCTCAGGAAGAAGTTGAAGAAAAGCTAAGGGCAGGAGTTCCTTACGTTGTTCGTCAAAAAGTGCCCTATGGGGGCACCACAAGTTTTCATGATGAGCTCTTCGGCACTATTACAGTTGAAAATCATACATTGGAGGACGGAATATTATTAAAATCCGACGGGCTTCCCACATATAATTTTGCCAATGTTATAGATGATCATCTTATGAAGATTAATATAGTGGTAAGAGGAAGCGAATATCTTTCCTCAACTCCAAAGTATAATTTAATCTATGAAGCATTTGGCTGGGAAATTCCAAAGTATATTCATCTGTCTCCGGTAATGAAGGAGCCGGGGAAAAAATTAAGCAAGCGGGACGGAGATGCTTCATTTGAGGATTTTTATAATAAAGGATATCTGAAAGAAGCTATTATAAACTATGTGGCTTTGCTTGGATGGAGTCCCGGCGGTGATAACGAATTCTTCACCCTAAAGGAATTAGAGCAGGCCTTTGACATTAAAGGTTTAAGCAAATCTCCCGCAATATTTGATGTAAATAAGCTTCGCTGGATGAACAGTGAATATATTAGGAAGTTAAGCCTGGAAGAATTCAATGATATGGCAGTTCCCTACTATAAGGAAGCAGGACTTCCCGACGAAATGAATTTAATGCGGATAAGTTCCTTAATTCAAATCCGTATAGACGTTTTAAATGAAATACCGGAAAAGGTAGCTTTCCTGAAGGAGCTTCCGGAATACGACATACAGCTCTTTGTTCATAAGAAGAGCAAGACCAATCTGGAAAACTCATTGGAAAATCTGACAAAAGCAGTTGATGTGCTGGAAGATATTCCTGAAGAGGAATGGAGCGAAGATAAAATAAAACAAGTTTTGTCTGATTTAATCAACCGATTGGGTGTAAAGAACAGTCAGGTTTTCTGGCCGGTTCGCATAGCTGCTTCCGGTACTCTGGTTACACCGGGAGGGGCAATAGAAATTCTTGGACTTTTAGGCAAGGAAGAGTCCTTAAGAAGGCTGCATATGGGATTGGAAAAACTGAAAAGCGCCTAAGTGTTTAACTTTTTGTTATCATATAAGTTAAACTAAAATAGACTGACAGCAATAAGGCTGAGGTCAATATTAATGCGACAGCAGGAATAAAAACCGGTAAAGGCGGAGATTAGAATGAAATGCAGAATAGGTTGCGGGGCTTGCTGCATTGCGCCGTCCATTTCGTCCCCCATACCCGGAATGCCTGACGGGAAACCGGCAGGAATACGCTGTATACAGTTGGATGAAGAAAACAAGTGTAAATTGTACGGCAAAACAGAAAGCCCTGCTGTATGCGTCAGTTTCAGACCGACTCCTGAAATCTGCGGCGGGACAGCACAAGAGGCATATAAGAATTTAGCAGAGCTGGAAGAGGCAACAAAACAGCAGTAGACAACTAAAAATGCATGATAAAGGCTAGTACAGAGGGTTAATTGATCCTGCTAGCCTTAATTATAAAAACAAAAGTATACCGTAGTAATTAGTAGATTAGGAGAGTTGAAGGATATGGAAAAAGTTGTAGTAGGACTGATGGGGTTTGGTAAT
>JAAZHD010000242.1 GCA_012510895.1 Clostridiales bacterium | reverse complement strand
TATCCTATATTATTGTATTACAGGAAGGTAGTCACTTGGTTTCCATTGGAGTTTCCGAATTCACTCTAATTTACATTCTAAACCATTTAGAATTATATATCTATGCCCATACATTTTGTTTCATTAATACAATCTAAACAAAGCCTCTTCCACAGTAGAGCCTTCAACTTCATATGTCCTGCCATCTATAATTTTCATATAGGGCTTGGAATAAGAGTGTGGCAGCAGACCTCTCTCTGTCATTTCAACTCTTAATTTAATGGGCTTCTCATAACGTAACGGTTTTAATGTTTGCTGTCTAAGTTTTTCAACAGCCTCTTTGGTTTTATTGCGTATTAAATCATATGCTCTTCCCGGCGGCAGCATCATTCCGCCTTTCCAGGTAATGCCCTTTTTCACCTCGCAGGTTACTACTCCCGGCAGCAGTTGTTCTGCTTCCGAACATGCCTTATCGTCACCTGAAACCATTATTACAGGAACGCCCCTGTCTCCGGCTATACCTGCATCTATCGCTATTTCACCTGCTTTCATACCATTTATCCAATAATTCTGTACCGAAGCAGAACTCATGGTATGTTCCAGAATTCCTCCTTCTGTACCGGCCATGGAGTGATAGCCTAAAAGAATTAATCCATCACATTCTTCCAATCCGGGAAATCGATCTTTACCGGTATAGCCTATTATATAATAATCTGCTAAATCAGACAGCTTGCTCCAGACAATATTGGACCCGCTGCCATGAGCATCCCTGACATAAATCTTGTCAACACCTGCCTGTTTACATCCTTCCACACAAGCATTTATATCTCTAACCATGAGTTCTCTTCCTTCCTCATAGCGACGTCCAGTGCTCATTACCTGTTCCGGACTGTAGATACCGCTTATTCCTTCAGCATCAACCATAATGAAAATATTCATTAATTCACCAACTCCTTTCAGCCATTGTTAAGCTTAGGTTTGTTTTAATATCTTCTCTTAATATTCGCTTTTCTTTTAAGATATCCTTTGTCACATTTAACTTATCCGATGATACTCATGTTTCAATTTGCTAAATACCGGGTATATTAATATCAATGGATAATAAAGCTTTGCTAAAACGATAGAAATACGATAACTTAAGAATATAATGGAAGGATGATATATTAATGTATAAGATAGCTGTATTGGTAGGAAGTTTAAGAAAGGAGTCTTTTTCCAGAAAAATTGCTGAAAATGTAGTTACTCTGTTTCCGGAAGGTTATGAAACTGTATTTGTAGATATTGGGAATCTTCAGCTGTATAATCAGGACTATGATGATGAAGACAGAGCACCTGAAGAATATAATATCTTCCGTAACAAGATGAGAAATATAGATGCTGTTCTTTTTGTAACACCTGAATACAATCGCACAATGCCGGCTGTACTGAAAAATGCGCTTGACGTCGGCTCCCGTCCCTACGGCTCCAGTGTATGGGATGGTAAACCCGCGCTCATAATAAGTCAATCACCAGGTTCCATAAGCGGGTTTGGAGCAAATCATCATTTGCGCCAGTCACTAACCTTCTTAAACATGCCGGTAGTTCAACAACCGGAAGTCTATATTGGAGATTCCGTCTCCTTACTTGATGAAAGCGGGAAAATTACCGATGATGAGACTATTCAATACTTACAAAGTGCCGTAGATGCTTTTGTTGATTTAATTAAGAGATATAAGGCATAAGCAGACTTCTGTGTTTGAATTCAAAAAGGATTCATAAGAATATAAAACCAGCAGGTATTCAAATTAATTACTAACATCCTGCTGGTTTTATTAATATATCAATTTCTGCTTAAGAAAGATTTGCATATTTCTGCAAAAAGTTTTACATTTTTTTCTTCTTCCCTTATCATTCCTTCTTCCATTTCGCCCCTGCCTAATCTGTCGCATAAGCTTAGCAAAACTATTTCTTCAAGCGGTACCTGTTTAAGCATATCCTTTATATTAGCAAAGGGCAGACCCTTTGTGACATATAGTATCTGCATGTGCCATCGTACCATTGCAGCTGTTTTTGATATAAATACTTCATCTTTTGTAAATACCCTTAAAAACTTCCTTGTTAATTCTCCGCCAATTCTGTCGTGATCATAAGCAGTTATTTTTCCCTTCCTGATTTTTGTAGCAGGTGTCTTCCCTATATCATGAAGCAAGGCTGCCCACATTAATATCCTTGGATCTTTGCTTTTATACTTTCTTTCAGCAGCTTTATCAATTACAAGCATAGTGTGATTCCAAACATTTCCTTCAGGATGGTGACTGGGAGATTGCTGTATCTTAACCAAGCTGCTGAGCATAGAAAAAGGATATTCTGTAAAAATAGATTTCTTAAGCATATTCTTCAAATAAAAAGATGGCTTTGTGTCATTCATTAAGCATTTGTCAATTTCATAATATACCTGAGTTTTTCCTTTCATATTCACTCTCCTGAACTGTCAGAATCTTTGATACTATTAATCTTTCCCGTATGAAAAAATGCAATTCTGCTTCCTTCAAATAATATTTAACAACTTGGAAAAAGAATTGTTGATTAAGTCTATATAATGGTGTAAAAAGAAGTTGAGCCAAGCTCATACCTCGGTTAGAATATAAGTGCTACCAAATACCAAACCGAGGAGGATGAACCATGGCTCAGTTTAATAT
>JAAZHD010000005.1 GCA_012510895.1 Clostridiales bacterium | reverse complement strand
ATCATCCATCACGCCGTCTAATTGCGATTTTCCTGACTTGTTGCAGCCTACATATAATTCATTGCCAAAAGCTATATCATGTTCTCCCACTCGGGAAGTGATATTGCCGTTAACTATTAGCGATACCCCTTGCAAATTCCACTTAACGGTTACCTTGTAAGGGTAATCTTTTGATGCAGGATTTTGACTTGTGAGTTCAAGAGTTGTATTTCCTGTTCCGTATCTTGCACAGATTGAGCCATTAGTTTTAATAAGAAGTTCAAGGTTTCTGTTGGTCTGTCCGTTTCCGTCGAATATATATTGATTGGTTGAGCCGGGATTTCTCAGCGGCATGATAATACAATCTATCTGGCCTTCTTTATTTGATAATAAGTTGCCGGTTGGAATTTTAAGGACGTCGTTATGCGAGGTTTCTATTAATAAAGCCTTGTTAAATGCTTTTATGTATTGTCTTGGTTTTATGCTGACTATACCCTTCGTTATCATTGGAGATAGTTTAATGTAACGTCTGAGTGTACAATCTATGTCTACTATGCCTTTTGTAACCGCTGTTATGGCTGCCTGATACCTGCAAGAAGGCTTTATTGATACAACCCCTTTTGTTATTGCAGTTAAAGATACATAGTGCTTATTTGAGTAATTAAGCACCTTTTCATTAAACATCATTGAATTTAACGTGGTTACCACCACCTTTTATAAGGTGTTTTATTTCATATAATTATCCGAATGTGAAATAAAGACATAGAAAATAGCCGCACTAATCGTTTTGGGGTGTTGCTAAAATCATATCTGCTTCCGCTTGTGTAAGTCTGTTTAACGTCACTTGTCCTTGTACAAATGTTTCATCAACTCTTTTCATAATCCATATATTTAAAATGAAATTATATGCTAGTGATTGCATTTACATCATTCCTTCCATCATTAGTAGTAAAACAGCATCTTCTGTTGCCGTTATACGGGTTCTCAGTTCCTCAACATCATTCCTTATAGGTGTTCTTTGAATATATCCGACATCTGCCAACTCAAAGCCAAAGTCACTTGCTGTTTTCATAGCTACTAGTTTCCTTAACTGTTGGATTGACGTGCTGAAATCCGTGCCAAAATTTAATTTTTCAACTTCTTGTTCGCTCATAAAATCTAAAAAACTAGCTTCGTCTAACCTCGTTTTGTGAGTAATGACTTTTGATTCTCCGTTATCGTCTATCTCAACAAGAACCTCTGCATCTATTCTACCTAAATTCTTTTTATCTTCCTCACTTTCTTCTGAATAGCCAAAATCAAATTCTAAACTAATAAATTTTATATTTTTGATTATCATATACTTACCTCCTATAATTTCATAATAAATGCCAAAGCATAGTATGGGGGTCTGTTTTCGTGAGCTTCTCCACCTCCCACGGATGAAGTAGCACCAGTGACGCTGTGTGAGTGCGAGCCTGCTGATGAAGTAGACCCGCTAATGCTGTGAGAGTGGGAACCAGACGACGATGTGGTTGTAGAACCGCTTCCAAACGGGGCAGAATTACTCCCGGTTGAACGTGATAAATTATCTTTCCCAAATCCAATAGTATGCGTATGACTTCCTGTTGTGCTAGTGCTTAATGTACCACTATCATGACTATGACTACCTGCACTATTTGTTGAAAGTGTACCACTACTATGACTATGACTTGGTAATTGGCTTAGCGTTAATGTTACTTTATTACTTCCACCTATATCTCCCACTGTATATTCATTTCCAGCCCCAACAATAAATCTATCTCTTAAATCTGGTGTTCCATTTTTCCCGTCGCATAATGCCCATCCAGTTGGAATCATCTCAATTGAACCCGACCACATAGCTATTAAGCCTCTAGGTATATGCATATCATCTGCCAAATGCGAAGTTAAAGCATCATTTACTGTTTTAACCGCACTCGCAGTCGCTGCTAAACTTGTGCTTGTGCTTGATGTGCTACTGCTTAATTGCACATGACCTTTTTGACTTGTTGTTGCACTTTCTGCCAAATGCGAAGTTAAAGCATCATTACAAGAAGTAACTGTTTGCTTTATTTCATCATAAGTCCCTGCTGTAAATCTGTTTTCAACTACCGTTCCGGATGAATGAGGGGCAGGAGATGTCCCTTCTCGTCCTCTTAATACGTTGGATAATGTGTT
>JAAZHD010000241.1 GCA_012510895.1 Clostridiales bacterium | reverse complement strand
GGTAATCCGTAAACTTCCCCCGCAGCTCCTTATCGGCAGCCAGAGGAGAGCAGAATTCCCTTTAAGGCAGCAGCTTATGGCGGAAAATAAAGGAATCAACTCTTCTTTTCCTCTGCCTTCCGTTATAGGCTGAAAGATCAATATCTATGAGTTTGTCGACCTCAGCGGTAAATTGTTCATAACCCCAGTTTGCCATTGTTGTCCTCAGTATATTATTTTTCCTCTTTACAGCTTAAATTTCTGCACCTGCTCAATCAACATCTGAGCACTTTGTGCCAGCTCTTCCGCACTACGGGCAATTTCTTCGCTGCCGGAGGATATCTGTTCTATGCCTGCTGCATTGTCATTGACTGCCCTGCTGACCTCTTCGGAAACTGCAGACTGCTGCTCCAGAGACTGGCCTATATCGTAAATGGCCTTATTAATGGAATCTATGCTGTTTTTATTATCTTTCAGGCTGGCAGCCTCTGCTTCCATGGAAGCCATAAGGTTGCTTACCCTGCTGCCTATATCATTTGCTGCATGGTATATTTCATCAGTTTCTCTGGTCTGGACATTCATAAGGGAAGTAATGCCCTGAATAGCTTCAGAAGTTATCTGAATGGCCCCGAATATTTTTTCCAGTGAATCGCTTGTTTCCTGAACCAGGCGTGTTCCGTTTTCCACCACCATTGTGCCTTCCTTGCTGCTTTTTACTGCCTTGCTGATTTCCAGCTGTATATTCTTTATTACGTCGGCGATTTCACTGGTGGCATTCTGAGATTCTTCCGCCAGTTTCCCGATGGCCTGGGCCACTACGGCAAAACCTTTGCCGTGCTCTCCTGCCCTGGCTGCTTCAATGGAAGCATTAAGCGCCAGTAGATTAGTCTGCTCCGCCACGTCCTTAATCAAATCGGTAATATCTCCTATCCGGCTTGCTGACTCACCCAACTGATTTATAACGGAAGCCAGGCTTTGGATGGTAGTCTGTATGCTGCTCATCTGCTGAACCGTACGATCCAGATTTTCCTTTCCTTCCCTGGTCAGGCTGACTGTACTGTCTGCCTCTTTTGATGCAGTCCTGGACTGCTCCGTTATGGTATGGATGGAAGACCGGGTTTCGCTGAGGGCATCCAGGATAGTTTCTATGGATTTATTAATATCCTCCAGATTCCGGCTGTTTTCAACTACCATTTCTTCTGTTTCAGATACCTTCCGGTTTATGATATTTACATCTGCCGCAGCTGCCTGCATATTCTCATTGATCACCTGAATACCGGCGGTCATTTCCTCTATGGAACTGGACAACTCCTCCGTGGTGGCAGCCTGATGTACGGTGCTGGAGCTGATTTCCTGAATGTTCGAACTCAGTTCATCTGATGCGGCTCCGACAATTTCAGATGATACTCTGGCCTGCTTGAGTAAATCAATAAAGGCAGTCTGCATTTTATACAGGGCCTTGGTAATGCTTCCAATTTCATCTTTTCTGTTCATATATTTAAATGCCTGGCTGTTTTCATCAATGCTCAGGTCATAATCCGCGAACCGGCCAACGATAGATGTCAGTTCTATTATGGGTCCGGCAAAGGACTTACCCATGAAATAGCTCAGAACTGCACCTGCCAATAATATTACTAAAAGCACAGTTGTCATGGTGGCTGCCAATGTGGCTATGGAGGATAAGGCTTCGGACTTGAGGACGGTAACTGCAATATGCCAGTTGGTGCCTTCTACATGAGCATAGGCATTATAATACTCTTCGCCTTCCAGTGTGTAGCTGCCGATGGCAGCCTTTCCATCACCCAGTATACGGCTGAACTCATCTGCAATAGAACGAAGTTGGCTGTCATTTTCAGCCTCAGTCAAAGGGTTCCATTGACTTTCTACCTTTTCCCTGTCCGGATGGGCCACAACGGTGCCGTCATCGTCAATTATATAGGCATACCCGGTCTCACCATATACTATATCATTGGTAATATCGCTTAATGTGTTGCCGTCACAGCGCCCTATAAGAACACCAACGATGTTTTCGCCCTTTATAATAGGCACCGCAAACATCAGAACCAACTCGTTGGTAACCCTGCTGACAAGTACTTCTGATACATTGGGGATGCCTTCAAAGGCTTTTTTAACATATTCCCTGTCTCCCAACTCAGCAGTGGTATCATCGGAGTAATAGGCAATTCCGTCCTGCCTGACTACGGCCAGTGCCAGAAAGTCGGTCTGCTGTTCCTGCCTTTGCAGTTCTTTTTGCTGGGTTGCCCAGTACATATCTCTGATTTCCCGAATATTGGCAATGGACTCCAGGATTCTTAACTGAGTTTCCAACCTGCTTGCAACAAGTTTGGCTCCCTGATCGGCCAGTGCCTGCAATCCGTTTTCCACCTCATTGACCACAGCATTTTGTGAAATACTGACCGCCAGCACCCCCAGTATAATGGCAATAATCAGAATGGCTGCTACGTATCCGGCGATTATTTTTGTCTTAATACTCTTCATCATCCATTATCTCTCCCTGATTGATTGTATTCCAGCTTATATCTTAAAACGCTGCACCTGCTTAACCAGCTCCTGAACACTGCCGGCCAGCTCTTCGGCGCTCCTGGCGATTTCTCCGCTGCCTGCGGATATTTCCTCAATGCCAGCTGCATTTTCATTGACTGTATTGCTTACCTGTTCAGAGGCTGCCGACTGCTGTTCCATGGCTTCACTGATCTCATTTATAAGCCTGTTGATTGATTCTATGCTGTTTTTAATCTCCGCTGTACTGGCTGTTTCCTCCTCCATGGCAGCCATAAGATTATTTACCTGTCCGCCGATATCGCCTGCGAACTTATTCACCCGATAGATATTTTTGGTCTGGGTCTCCATCTCAGAGTTAATTTCATGTATGACATCGGACGCAGCCCGTATCGCTTCAAACATCTTTTCCAGGGACCCGCTGGTCTCTTTTACAAGTTGAGTTCCGTTCTCCACAACCCTGGTGCCTTCTTCACTGCTTTCCACTGCCTTTTCAATTTCTGTCTGTATGTTTTTAATTACCTTTGCAATGTCCTTGGCCGCATTCTGAGACTGATCTGCCAGATTTCCTATTGCCTGTGCCACCACAGCAAATCCTTTACCGTGTTCCCCTGCCCTGGCTGCTTCAATTGACGCATTTAAGGCCAGCAAATTGGTCTGTTCAGCAACGTCTTTTATCATATTGGTGATTTCACCGATCTGGCCTGCGGATCTCCCCAGACCGTTAATGACTTCAGACAGGGCTGAAATGGTGCTTTGAATGTCCATCATCTGGTTAACCGTTTTGTTTAAGTTTTCTCTGCCTTCTACGGCAAGTTTTTCTGTGGCATCGGCTTCCTTAGCTGCGGATCTGGATTTGACCGATATGGCATTAATGGAATTCCTTGTTTCGTCCAAAGCGCTGAGAATTTCACTTATGGATCTGTTTATGTCTTCCAGATTTTCTGTATTCTCAGCAATTACGTTTTCCACTTCTTTCATTACATGAGTTATTGTGTTCGTATCTTTGGCTGCTGTCTGCATATTGTCGCTGACCACTGCAATATTGGCTGTCATCTCTTCCATGGAAGCAGCTGCTTCTGCAGTATTGGCTGCCTGTTTTTGGGCATTAATGCTGATCTCCTGAACGCTTGCGCTTAATTCCTGGGATGTGGCGCCCGCCATTTCGGATGATATAAGAACCCGCTGGATCAAACCGGATATGGCATTTTGCATTTTAACCAGTGCATTTGCAGCTTTGCCGATTTCATCTTTCCTGGCCATGTATTTGCTTCCTTCATTCTCATATACAGTCAGGTCATAATTAGAAAATCGCTCCAATACACCGGTCAGGTACTTAACCGGTTTTGCGAAGGCATT
>JAAZHD010000240.1 GCA_012510895.1 Clostridiales bacterium | reverse complement strand
GGTGGCCAAGTTTTACAGGAATTTGATCGTGAGGTTTTTGAAGGTATGATTGAAGAAATTGTTGTCGGCTCAGAAGAGGACGGAAAAGTTGCCCCCTATACGATTACGTTTGTTTTTAAGACTGGTTTGCAAATAAAAAAAAGCGATGAGAATAAGGGCTTGTATTCATATTCAGCAGACGACACACGTGGAGTGCATAGTTCAGATAAAACGCGCCGAAAGCCGCATGGGATAAGGCTTTGCGGGTATTTAGAAAGACGGTTTTTAATGGGTAAAAACGATGATAAAAACTCGGTTATTTTTAAAATGATCGGGTTTTTACTTTTATAAGATAAACCAGAAAAGCATTACTTGTCTGACTGGATATTCTTTGATAAATATGGGGGTATAGCTCTTCAGGGAAAGCGCAAATGATATTCTGAAAAATTAGTCAAATAAAAGTTTTTCAACAAGTTTTCCAGAGTTTATGATATAATTATGTCTATAATGGGAAGTTAAGCTGAATATATTTGGCATTGATAAGACCACAATTAAGGGATGTAGTAACATGAATATTAATTTTGAAAATGAGATACATTCTTGGTTGGAGCAGCAAGACAAAAGAACTGCTATACCACCTAATACAATAGTTATTCCCTCAAGTCAAGAATTATTCTTTGAAGCAAAACTGACTGAGATACATAGACAATATCAAGCAGCAAGGTTCTTCCTTTGTCAAGTGGATAATCCTGATTGGGATTATTGGTATAAACCTTTCAACAATGAAGTAAAGGATGGAATCTGTCATGTTGGATTCAACGGAATTTTCTTGGAAACTGCCATACTTTACTATAATATCGTTGTAGATCTAACTTGGGTTTTATGTTATGTTAGTGCTGAATTCGCTGGATATAAGAAAGGCAAGGCTTTACAGCTGGATGAAATCAATTTGATTCAGGATACAAAGGACATTATAAGAGAAATGGAAAAGTTGGTTTCAAATCCATCATTTGAAGATAATCCTTTGAATTATCTGAAGGCACATTGTCCTGAATATGCACCAGCAATTGACCTAGTATATGACTTTTGGAAAGGTTTTGCAGATAGCGAAGTTAGGAAACTATACAATTTCATAAAACATAAGGGGAAACCACAATACAATGAATTATACCAATATACAGCAAAGAAGTTTTATAGCTTCCATAAAGGTGATCAAGAATATCCAACTGATGCAAATGATGTAAAGCTTGAAATCAGTCTATATAAGACAGTAGAACTTCTGAAGGATTATGATGACAAGGTCCTTTTTCCATATTGTGATAAGCTGATTGGGTTATTGGTTCCATTAGTTTATAAGCAATCCTGATGAATACTAAAGATTGAAGGGAAGTGATTCAAATACCAAATGAACTGCTGAATTTTATAATTACATCAAGCTTATATGCTGAATATACGATTGAAAACAATCCTGAACTTGAACAGCTTGTTCAGATCTTCAATAAACAAGATAGGTTTGAAATGTTTTGTCCTGAATGTGGTGATAAAAAGGTTTTCATGTATGATGGCGGTTTTAGTGATGTAACAGTAAAGAATATTTGTAATGGTTTGCATAGCCCAGGTAGTTTAACCGCTACAAGCTATATAAAGTATGATCCACTGGAGAATACTGATCATATGTATTTTCGTTTCAAATGCAGCTTAAATGAATCACATAAGCTGGAATATTTCTTTGTGAAAAGGGGTTCTAAAATCATTAAGGTTGGTCAATACCCTTCTTATGCTGACATTGATCTTCCACAGGCTTCAAGGTATAGTGCTATTCTTGGAAGGCAGTATTATAATGAACTTAAAAGATCTATTGGGTTACATTCACATGGTATTGGTATTGGATCATTTGTTTATTTAAGAAGGATCATTGAAAAGCTGGTTTATGACACATTCAAGGAAGCTGAAGCTGCTGGTGTACTGACCGAACAACAATTTGAATACCAGGCTGATGGTCAACATAGAAACGGTATGGAAGAAAAGATCAAGCTTCTGAAGGGGTTCCTTCCTAATCTGATCACTGACCAGCCAAAGATTTATGGTGTGGTAAGCAAAGGGATTCATGAGCTTTCTGAAGAAGAATGCATGAAATACTTTCAAGTGTTGAAAGATGGTATTGTCATGATCTTGGATGATATTGTTGCCAAGAAGGAAAAAGAAAGGGCTGCAGCAGAATATAAGAAGTCATTAAATGAAATATTGTCCAAGATTAAATAAATGATCTTATTAAAGAAGTGGTGAAAAAGCATGTTACAAGTAATATTCAAGATTTATATTTCTTTTTATTTAATGATTGGAGATAAGTTACTTTGGAGTCTATATTAATTTCAGCTTAACCCCTTAATGAACCCCTCATAAGGCTAATAGTACGAAGTTGGAAAATAATGGGGAAGCAAAAGTGTAATATTTTAAAAGGTATAATAAAGCGTGAAATTCTTTAGTACGAAGAAAAGGAGTTTACTATGAGTGTTGAGTTTAGCTTTACAATACAGGGTGATAGTGAAGGATATGTAACCTTTCTTTGCCCATTTTGCGGTTCGGAGTTCAAACTTCGTGCAGACGAATATCAAAATGATGATAAACCGTTTGAAGATTTGTTCTGTCCTTACTGTGGGCTGACAAAGAGTAAAGATAATTTCTACTCAAAGGAAGTTATCGAAAAGGTGGAAACCATTGCGTACAACTATATGGTTGAACAGTTGAATGATGCTTTTGGCAAGATGAAAAAGTCATTTAACAAGCCACACAGCATAATAAAGATGGATTTCAAACCGCTGAAAAAGGTAAATGTTAAAGAACTAAAAGATAAGGATACGATAGAAACGGCTTTTGAATGCGGATGTTGCAATCGTCATGTTAAGGTACTTTACTGTGCGGGCGCATCAAAAGTCTTTTGTCCTTACTGCGGGGTGGATATATGATCAGTTATAGAGAATTAAGAACATTAAGTTTGGATTTTAGGAGAATATCAAGCAATCTACTGAACTCTGATGACGATAATGCTGATGTGAACATGATACGATTCAAGAAATTTATAGATGAAACACCCTTCATCAGTCAGTTGCTTCACAATGCTATGGATGGTGTGGACTATGATTTCAAGAAGTGTTTTCTTATTGAGGATAGTGGATGGCACTCAATTGAGATACCTGCCGATGAAAAGCTCCATATTAAAGCTCAGTATGATTACATGACTTTTATTGTAGAAAGCGACAAGTGTAGTGTTACCGGTCAGGCAATGAGATTCCCCCATTCCAGTAACAAATGGGCAGATATTATCCAGAGTTTCATCAGTAATGCCTTCAAACCGCTTATCGATTACATAAATGATGCTATATCCAAAGAAATAATACTGTTGGAAGAAGAACAAAAGCAGACACCATCCATGGTTCAGAATATTGGCAGCGTATACGGAAGTGCTGTTCAAGGAACTACCATTACCTCAACCAACGTAACAAATGTTAATGATAACGAGAAGTTGCTTGAGATGTTGGGACAAGCTATAAACGCCCTCGCTTCCATCGATGCTCCGGAAGACATTAAGGCAGATTTGCAGGATGACATTGAAGTAGTAAGTGAGCAAATTGCTTCCCCAACACCTAAAAAGAGTAGGCTAAATAAAGCGTTGGCAGGGATAAAGAAATTCGCAGCCGAATTTGGAATGAAGGTAGCTGTCTCGACAGCGGTCGGCACTGTTACTGGATTTGACTGGTATAAATTGATCCAGGCAATTGAAACATTTGTTGATAAAATCAAATAGTTGGGTGCAATCTCATAAATGGTCTAAATTATATTTAAGGATTTTTTTCAACTTTGCATTATCCATATTATAGTGGCGGGTGTCAAAAAGCAAATTAAAATAAATCTGATCGGATATTCATAGGTTGTCTGATAGCGCAGCTTCATTTTATATATACAACGAAAACCCAATAAGGAATCCCCTATTAGCAAATTAGCGGTGGCATTTTAGAAATAAGATGCTGCCGCTTTTTTTTATGCCCTTTTTCAGGGTGAAAATCATAAACGATTGGAGGAAATCAAATGTCAAACATCAAGCAAACCCTTAAGTTTTTCAGTCCCCTGTCGATTACAGTATATCCTTCTCATGGATATGGCGGATGCGGCACGGACGTTCTGTCTGAAGAACTGTCGCCATCAGAGGCGGTACAGTATATGGATGAAATCCTTGCCGCCATCGAAAAAGAAAAGCTGCCCAGCGAAGGTGACCGTGGTCTGATGGTATATTTCTACGACGACCAGGCGCTGTCTGAAAAAATCTACAGCCTCCACCCGACCGTAGAGGAATGGAACGGCAAGCTGTGGGGAGTAATGGTGGCAGAGGTTTATGGTGAGCTGACCAAAGCGGAAACAGCTAAACTGCTTGATTATATCACTGGTCAACTATCCGACGGTTGGGGCGAGGGATTCGAGCAACGCCCCATCAAAACTAATGACGGTGAAATCTTCGTCAGCTACTGGAACAGTAAGGACTTTTTTATCAAGCCGGAACAGGAGCTGAAGCAAGGAGCTGAAGCAAGGAGCTGAACAAAACTTTAACGGACAAACGATGGGAGGAATGTAACATGCCAAATCATATTACAAACATACTCACCGCACATGGCGATGAGAAAAAAGTAAGAGCAATGTTTGAAGCGATTAAGAATGATGAGATTGGAACCGGCAGCATTGACTTTAATAAAATTGTACCGATGCCGGAACATATCTACAGGGGGAATCTTGGCAGGAAGGAGATTGAAAAGTACGGCGCTGAAAACTGCTGGTACGACTGGAGCATAAAAAACTGGGGAACGAAATGGAACAGTTATGGCTATAACGAGCATACCGCAGAAAATTTTGACGGCAGCTCGATAAAATTCTTAACCGCATGGAGCAGCGTTAGCGATCTAATGAAAAAGCTTTCCTCTATGTTTCCCGATATCTGTTTCGACTACAAATGGGCTGATGAGGACTTTGGCTATAATACCGGCAAGGCAGAGTATAAAAGCGGCAAAACCTTAAGCTGTTATATACTGTCAATGGTCATTTGAAAAACAGTATTTTTGGTCACAAAAAAACCAGCAATTTTGGCCATGAAATACCAGCAGTCATACAGAATTTAAGCCTTGCGATAACGGTGGAGGAATTGCCTAGGAG
The DNA here is from genome assembly GCA_012510895.1 of Clostridiales bacterium. Lineage (GTDB taxonomy): Bacteria > Bacillota > Clostridia > Caldicoprobacterales > DTU083 > JAAZHD01. Next base: position 30 of record JAAZHD010000240.1, on the reverse strand, counting down.
GCAGTGGAGCGTAGCGGAACGCCTTCTGGG
>JAAZHD010000239.1 GCA_012510895.1 Clostridiales bacterium | reverse complement strand
TGAGATTCATGCACTGAAAGGTATTTCTCTTAATGTAGGAGAAGGCGAGATTGTAACATTGATCGGGGGGAATGGCGCAGGTAAAACTACAACTCTTCGTACCATATCCGGACTAATAAAACCTACTAGCGGAGAAATATTATTAAATGGAACTAATATAGGACAGACAACAGCTCAGGAACGAGTGAAGATGGGTATTTCTCATGTGCCGGAAGGACGTCGTGTATTCTCTTCCATGACTGTCTTGGAGAATTTGGAACTGGGCGCATATCTAAGACGTGACAGGGCAGAGATAGGAAAAGATTTAAAAAAAGTTTTTGATCATTTTCCAATACTATATGATCGCAGAAAACAAACAGCAGGAACCCTGTCTGGGGGAGAACAGCAAATGCTGGCAATCGGCAGGGCATTAATGAGCCGTCCAAAGATCCTTATTTTAGATGAGCCTTCTATGGGTTTGGCACCCTTGTTGGTTCAGGAAATATTTAGTATAATAAAAGAGATCAATAGGAATGGCACTACCATCTTACTCATTGAGCAAAATGCCCGCATGGCTTTACAGACAGCTCATCGTGCTTATGTTATAGAGACCGGCTCCATTGTTCTTTCAGGAACCGGATCTGAATTGATTGAAAGTGATGACATAAAAAAAGCATATTTAGGGGGGTAACATATGTTTGTAAAAACAAAGATGACCACCAATCCTTTTACTATCTCGCCAGATCAAACTGTTCCTGAAGCTCATGAAATTATGACTCGACATAATGTAAAGCGACTTCCTGTAGTACATAAAGGCAAATTGGTAGGTGTTGTATCAAAAGAAGATATTGATCGCTATTCTCCTTCAAAAGCAACCAGTTTAAGCATGGGCGAGATAACTTACTTACTTTCCAAAACAAAAATAAAACAGATTATGAGTAAAGATTTGATTACAATTTCACCTGATGCTCTTTTAGAAGAAGCAGCGACCTTAATGCGAGATAATAAAGTAAGTTTCCTGCCTGTCGTAGACAAAAAAGGCGGTGTTGTAGGTATTATAACGGAAAGCGACATCTTTGATTCCTTTCTGGATTTATTAGGTGTAAGAGAGTATGGTACCAGATTAACCATTGAAGCAACAGATGAACCCGGTATTATGTCAAACCTTACAAGTATTATAAGCCAATTTGGCGCGAATATTACCAGGGTTGCTGTATATCGTGGTGAAAGCGGAAAAAGCGCCGTAGTAGTAGGCATTAACTCCTTTAATACCGCCGAAATTGAAAAGGCAATAGAGGAAAATGGTTTTGTAATTTTGTATAAAACACAAAACGATAAAAGCTGATATAAGTAATTATCGTTTTGTGAGGCATTCTTCTGCCAATGCTTCAAAGGCGGGGATTGAATTTATAATTGTTTTTTGATCAACAGCGTAGGAGATTCGAAAGTATCCGGGGCATCCGAATCCGCTGCCGGGTACTAATAATAAGTTATATTTCAAAGCAAGGTTGACAAAGGCAACATCATCTTTTATAAGGGATTTTGGAAAAAGGTAGAAGGCTCCTTGAGGTTTTACACAGGAAAAACCCATACGTATGAGATTCTCATATAAAAAATCTCTTCTTTGTTTATAAACATTAATGTCGACTTTTTCATCAAGAGTCTCTCCAATGACCTTTTGAAATAAACTGGGTGCATTTACAAAGCCCAAAATGCGATTACAGTAGATTAACCCATTTATTAAAGAGTCTGCGTTTGATACTGTTTTATTTACGGCAATATATCCAATCCGCTCACCAGGCAAAGCCAGAGATTTACTGAAAGAATTTACAATCACTGAATTTGGGAAAATTTTAAGAATAGAAGGAACAATATTATTATCATATACCAACTGAGCATACGGCTCATCAGAAATTACAAGAATTTTAGTAGAATATTCTTTTTCTTTTCTTTCAAGAATTTCTGCCATTTGTAACAATGTAGATTCCTTGAAAATGACGCCGGTCGGGTTGTTTGGTGAATTTATCAAAACAGCCTTAGTAGCAGGCGTTATGTTTTTTTCCAGCTCTTGGAGATTTATATCAAAGCTATTTTCGTAACAAGGGGAAACTACTGTTCTACCGCCGTGATTATCAATATATGAAAAGTATTCCGGAAAAAAGGGAGAAAAGATGATGACTTCGTCTCCGGGATTCAGAATGGTTTTAAAAACTACATTAAGTGCACCAGCCGCTCCACATGTCATAATTATATGTTTTTCTGTTATGGGAATTCCGGTATCCTTATGTATTGAGTCGGCTATCTTTTTGCGCACATCAGGATAGCCAGCGTTATTCATATATTTATGAAGATTTGGTTCATCTGAATTAACCAAATTTCTCAATGTTCTTATAACTCCTTTAGGCGGCTCTATATCGGGATTTCCTAAAGAAAAATCAAATACCTTGTCTGCTCCAAAATGTTTTCTTCTTCTTTCGCCTTCTTCGAACATGGCACGTATCCAAGAACCGCTGGACATTTTTGTTAATAATTTTTCTGAAACCATTTATTTTACCCCCTAATTTCTGTCTTTTTATTTTCTAATCAGCAAGTATAATAGCTTTGAAGGAGTGTATAAAAACATTTTATATCAAATCTTATATATAAGGCAAGGAAAACTGTTTCACTTCTCTTTAATCAGGTTATAATAGTGCTATGTTTCATACACATCATTTTGGGGGGAAGATAATGAAAAAATTTCTATCAGTTTTTTTGGCAGCGGTTTTGGCAGCACTTATTTTTGCGGGTTGTTCAAATTCAGGTAATACCGGTTCTAAAACGACACCAAATCCTAATGCCAATAATAACGGCAATGCCGAAGGCATTGTAAAGGTCGGTTTAGGACAGAATATTTCCATAGCCAAATCCAAAAGTGCAGAAGGGGAAAATGGTGCTGTTGCACAAGTAGATACTGTTATGGCAGCAGTAGGACTTGATAAAGATGGAAAAGTAGTTTCTGTAACCATCGATAATGCACAGACCAGAGTAAACTTCGATAAAGATGGAAAAATAACGTCAGATCTGAATGAAGAATTGAAGACAAAAGTCGAATTAGGAGACAAATACGGCATGAAATCCCAATCCGGCATTGGGAAGGAATGGTATGAGCAAATTGCAGAACTTGAAAAATGGATGATTGGCAAAACCATTGATGAAATTAAAAACTTAAAAACAAAGAAAACTGATGATAACCATCCTGCTGTCCCTGATGTTCCAGAACTTACATCAGTGGTAACAATAAGCGTACAAGATTATATTGCAGCTGTTGCTGAAGCAGTTGATAACGCTATAGCTGTGGAAAATGCAACAAAGGTCGGATTAGGTCATAATGTCTCCATTGCCAAATCCAAGAGTTCAGAAGGTGATAATGGTCCTGTTGCACAAGTTGATACTGTTATGGCTGCAACTGCATTTACGGCTGATAATAAAGTAGCTGGTATAATTATTGATAACGCCCAGACCAGGGTCAGCTTCGATAAAAATGGAAAAATAACGTCAGATCTGAATGAAGAATTGAAGACAAAAGTCGAACTAGGAGACAAATACGGTATGAAATCCCAATCCGGCATTGGGAAGGAATGGTATGAGCAAATTGCTGAATTGAGTAAATGGATGAAAGGCAAAACAATGGATGAAGTTACAAAAATGAAAAACGAAAACACCAATTCAGCTGACATACCGGAATTGAATTCACTTGTAACAATTAGTATTCAAGACTACATTAAGGCGATTGTTGAATCATTTGATAATGCAAAATGAAATAGGTATTAAACCATGGCTCCTCCTGCCGGACAGGGGGAGCTTCCATTTTATTAGATATTTAGGAAGAGGATAGTCTAAGTCTATATTGTTAAACGGATGATTGCTATTCTAGAGAAAGGTGATTAAATGAAAAAAACCGTTTCTACAATTTTGATTATGATTATTATTTTCAGCTTATTTTTTTCAGGATGTAAACATGAAAGATATGAAAAATTCAGCGCTGGTTTTTTCGATGCCTTCGATACATATATAACGGTGATAGGATATACAGAGACAGAAGAAGAATTCGAAAAGTACTTTCAGCAAATAAAATACCGCTTTATTGAATTACATAAGCTTTATGATAAGTTTAACTTATATGAAGGGATTAACAACATAAAAACGATAAATGACAATGCAGGTATTCAGCCTGTATATGTAGATAAAGAAATTATAGATTTGATATTATTTTCAAAAAAATGGTTTGATATAACTGGTGAAAAAACCAATATTGCTTTTGGTCCGGTGCTTGAGATTTGGCATGAATATTTTATTGATGCTTCTTTTGATGCAGATAAAACGAGAATTCCACCAACGGAAGAACTTCAAGCTGCAAATCAATTGACGGATCTAAGTAAAGTGTTGGTAGATGAGCAAAATTCTACCATTTTTTTATTAGAGAAAGGTATGAGTCTGGATGTAGGAGCAGTAGCAAAAGGTTTTGCTACTGAGATAGTAGCAAGAGAAATAATGGAGGAAGGTTTTGAGTCTGGAATAATAAGTTCGGGGGGAAATATTAGGATTATAGGTCAACCACTGGATGGCATCAGACAATATTGGGGTATAGGAATACAACATCCAGATAAACCTGTAATAAATGATATAGAAAATACTTTGGATGTTCTTTACATAAATGATGCTTCGGTTGTCAACAGCGGAGAGTA
>JAAZHD010000238.1 GCA_012510895.1 Clostridiales bacterium | reverse complement strand
GGTCGGAGCATATTTCTGATTGCAGGGGCATGCGGACCGGTAGAACAGGCTGTTGCAGAAGCAGAGCTTGCAAAAAACCTGGGATATCATGCAGTTTTGCTCAGTCCGGGAGGGTTGTCTCATTTAAGCGAGGAAGACTTGGTTTATCGTACCGAGCAGGTTGCAAAAGTACTTCCTGTTATAGGTTTTTATCTGCAGACTTCTGTGGGAGGAAGAATCTTTACCTATGATTACTGGCAGAAGGTGTGCAGCATTGAGAATCTGATTGGTATAAAGTGTGCATCCTTTGATCGTTATACCACACTGGATGTGGTTCGTGCGGCAGCTTTATCTCCAAGAAGTAAAGAAATTTCTTTATATACAGGCAATGATGACAATATAATCATCGACTTGCTGACGAAATATGAGTTCGAGCATCAAGGCAGAAAATATGAAAAAGCCTTTGTGGGAGGTCTTTTAGGCCATTGGGCAGTATGGACTTATAAAGTTGTGGAGATATTCCGGCAAATAAAGAAATCTGCCGGAAAACCAAGTATCCCGGCAGAAATCTTGACCCTGGCTGCACAGGTTACTGATGCTAATTCGGCTTTCTTTGATACAGCCAATAATTTTAAAGGATGTATTGCAGGAGTTCATGAAGTACTCAGGAGACAGGGTCTGATGGAAGGGATATGGTGCATAAACGAGAATGAAACCTTGTCTCCCGATCAGGCCGAGGAAATCGATCGGGTTTATCGGATGTATCCTCATCTAAATGATGATGAGTTTGTCCGTGAAAATTTGGATAAATGGCTGAATGGTTAATGGAAGCGGAACAGGGTAAATTTGCAGATATAAAAAGGGTTGGTGGCTTCTGTACCAATCCTTTTTACTGTTAACGTTCGTGCAAAAGCCTTCTGCTGGTTTATAATACAATTGTGAACCTCTGCCGGAATTTATCTGAAAAAAATCCAGGAACAGGGGAGATTGAATTTGGATTCTAAGAGAATAGCCGATATCCTTAATGAAATTGGGCTGTACCTGTAGCTGAAAGGTGAGAACCCATTTAAAATACGGGCATATGAAAACGGAGCCAGGATTATCCGGAACCTGGAAGAGGATTTAGGGACCTTAGTCAAAGAGAATTGTCTTGGGACCATTAAGGGGATAGGCAAAGCACTGGAAGAAAAGATAACGGAATTGGTTACGACAGGAGAACTTCAGTATTACCGTGAACTTAAGGCAGAGTTACCGCCTGGAATATTCGACCTTCTTAAAATTCCGGGGCTGGGGCCGAAGAAAGTCAGGGTATTATATGATGCTTTGGGAATAGAAAGCATTGGTGAGCTGGAATATGCCTGTAAAGAAAATCGATTGATAAATCTGCCAGGATTTGGAAAGAAAACTCAGGATAATATACTGAAAGGCATTGCCCATATTCGTTCCCATGAAGGGCTGTTTTTGATTCACGAAGCAGAAAGCATGGCTTTACCGTTGCTTAAAGATTTACAACACTGTCCGGACATAAAAGAGGTGAGCGTTGCCGGCAGTTTGCGCCGGAGAAAGGAAGTCATTAAGGATATAGACCTGTTGGCTTCATCTATTCAAGAGAAAAAGGTTATGGATTATTTTGTTTCTCTTCCTCAGGTCACGGATATAATCGGGAAAGGAGCAACTAAGGCAAGTATAAGGATAAGGGGCGGCATAGCCGTAGACATGAGAGTAGTTTCACCGGAACAATATCCATATGCCCTGCATCATTTTACCGGAAGCAAGGAACACAATACAAAAATGAGGCATATTGCAAAGTCTATGGGTTTTAAAATGAATGAATACGGCTTATTTCAGGAAGATGGTAAATTAATTTCATGTAAAGACGAGGAAGAATTGTTCAATAGACTGGGAATGGCTTATATTCCCCCTGAACTACGTGAGGATATGGGCGAGATTGAAACAGCTTTGGAGAACCGGCTGCCCAATCTGGTAGAAGCGGAAGATCTTAAGGGTTTATTTCATTTCCACAGCCGATACAGTGACGGCAGCAACTCAATAAGGGAATTGGCAGAAGAGGTGCGCAGGGAAGGCTATTCTTATATGGGCATTTCCGATCACAGCCGCTCTGCCTATTATGCAGGGGGATTGAAAGAGGAGGACATTTTAAGGCAGATTGAGGAAGTTGACGCTCTGAATCATATATTCAGCAACTTTTATATATTTAAGGGCATTGAATCAGATATTCTTCCGGACGGTTCGTTGGATTATGAAGATGTTATATTAAAGCTTCTGGATTTTGTTATTATTTCTGTACATTCACAGTTCCGTATGGACAGGGAAAGTATGACCGCAAGAATTATAAAAGCAATGGATAATCCCTATGTTACTATACTTGGCCACCCTACCGGCAGATTGTTGCTGTCGCGCGATGAATATGAGGCAGATATGGAACAAATATTAGAAAAAGCGGCAGAAAAGGGTATTATACTGGAGATAAACGCAAACCCGCACAGATTGGATTTGGATTGGCGCTGGATAAAAAAGGCGAGAGAAATGGATATCAGGTTCATGATTAATCCGGATGCTCACAATTTATCCCAAATAGCTTATACAAGCTTTGGCATTGCCATGGCACGTAAAGACTGGTGCACCAGAGAAGATATAGTAAACTGCATGGATGCAGACTCCATGGCAGAATTTCTGAAAAATAATCTGCATAACTAACTTCATCACACCCTTTACCGTTATTACAAACTAATAAATGGTTTGCACGCTTTATTCAAAAAGAGTATTATGATGTTATAAGGGGTGGGATATTGAATGATATACGGAAAAACGGATGGTTTATCCAGACAGATTTTGTCTCGTTTGGAAGAACTGTATGATATGTCTGTTGAAAGACAGGATTTTTTGTCAGAAGAATTGGTGCTTCTTCTTTGTGAAATGACGGGATTGACAAATCGGGAGCTGTCTGTTTATTTGAATCGCAGAGGCGAGGTTGTTGATGTATCTGTTGGTGAAGCGAATCAGGTATCATTGCCCAATATGAATCTTCGACGCAGCAATGTTCGTCTGAGCGGTATCCGTTGTGTTCATACTCACCCCGGAGGAAACGGGCAATTATCCGGTGTTGATTTGAACGCTCTTCAGGGATTGCGCTTTGATGCCATGACAGCCATAGGCGTACAGGATGGCAAGTTTATAAATGCTTATACGGCTCTTTTGTCTCCTTCTGAAGAACAGGAGGCGAAGCCTTATACTATTTACGGCCCTTTATCCATGGATGAACTCTGCGGTGAAGGACTGAAAAAGGAAATTCTGCGCCTGGATCCGCTTATTGCACTGCCGCCAACAATAGATATTCGGCATGATGAAGAAGAAAGAGCTGTTCTGGTCGGGCTGGATGAACGCGGTGAAGGCATTCGTTCGGTAAATGAGCTGGAGGAGCTGGCAAAAACTGCCGGCGCTAAAGTTCTTTATAAGACCACTCAAAACCGACGGGCACCCGATCCTGCGACTTATATAGGAAGAGGCAAGGCTGGAGAATTAGCCCTTTTGTGCCAGTCTTTGAATGCCAATTTAATAATATGTGATGATGAACTTTCTGCTTCTCAGATAAAAAATTTGGAAAGAATTTTGGGGGTAAAAGTCATCGATCGAACCACTCTCATTCTTGATATATTTTCGAGACATGCTGTATCAAGGGAAGGGAAGCTTCAGGTAGAACTGGCACAGCTTAAATATCGTCTTCCAAGGTTAATGGGAATGGGACATGTTTTGTCCAGATTAGGCGGTGGAATAGGAACCAGAGGCCCGGGAGAACAGAAACTGGAAACTGATCGCAGACACATAAGCCGCCGCATACGGGACATAGAGGCGGAACTGGCCAAGGTAAAGGAACGCAGAGAAGCCATCCGAACGAAGCGGGAAAAGGACCGGATTCCGGTATGTGCATTGACTGGGTATACAAACTCCGGTAAAAGCACATTGCTTAATGCATTAAGCGGCAGCAATGTTTTAGTGGAAAACAAGCTTTTCGCGACTTTGGACCCTGTATCCAGAGGTATCACTCTGCCGAATGGGCAAAAAGTTTTGTTGATAGACACGGTAGGCTTTATTGACAAACTCCCCCATGACTTGGTGGAAGCTTTTCATTCCACCCTGGAAGAAGTAGTTAAGGCTGATATGCTTCTTCATGTAGTAGATGCAGGTTCTCCGTATTTGATTGAGCAGATGCAGGTTGTGAAAAAAGTGTTGCGCTCATTGGGAGCCAATCAAACCATGATAACTGTGTTTAACAAGATGGATACGGTAACCGATCCATCCCTGCTTCCC
>JAAZHD010000237.1 GCA_012510895.1 Clostridiales bacterium | reverse complement strand
GCGAACAGATTCACCTCTTGCCTGAGAAATCAGCATTTCTCTCATCATTGCCCTGGTTTCCTCTTCGGTAAAGGGTCTGCCGATGGCTTCTTCACCGGCCTGCAGAGGCACCGAATTTTCCGTACTTACATGTTCCTTCTCATCACTTACATGCAGATAACGGTAGTAATAATTACGGATTGTATTAGCTTTTAAACCTGAACGGCGGGCAATTTCATCAAAGGCCCTTATGATGGGTATTCTGTTCTGTCTGGCTTTTCCGACCTCCTCTTTCATAATAGACACCAGGTCCGGATGCAATTCACTTTTGTCTGTCCCTGCTATATTTTCCATAAGAGCTTCTTCCCTTGCCATAACTTGGTTCCTCCTTCTGTATTTAATCTGTCCTCCCATAATTTGTTAAGTATATTATTCACAGGAACCAAATGGTTTATTCCCTTTATATAGATTTTTTATGGAAAATATATCATTTTCAAGGTTCGACAGTACCTATTCTTTCAATGTGTATATTTATGGTGTCAGCTCCATAGATCGGCTTGTCCGGCTCTAATCTGCCCAGTTCTGACAATCTTACCAGAAAGGTATTCAGTTCTGTATGGTCCTCCCGGTAAAACTTCAGGGTAACCAAATCAGCCTGTTTTGTTATAACCTCTGCTGAAAATATATCAGTCAATTCAGTAATCTGATTGATAATATCGTCAGTATCTGCAGTATGGAGTATATATAAATGATAATCGGCGCTTTTTACCTCTGATTCTACCTCTGATTCAGCATTCCTGCCTTCAGAGATCAAGCCGTTATCAATTCCTTCAGTTTCTATGGATATGTCTCCATTATCTTCGGCATCTTCTGTATAATAATTTGCCTCGCCAAAATACTCTTCCGGATTTTCATCATGTCCATCCGGTGAACCGGCAGCAGGGGACGGATCCTGCTTTGAATCATCAACAGCTATTTGATAATCATACATGCCTTCATTGCCTCTTTGCGGGACTCCAGCAATATTAAGGAATTTATATATGGAAAACACCAATGCAAATACAGCTGCCAAACCTGCCGTCCACTTTATCCAGGGTTTTCTGCCTTCATTTTCCTCCTGTTGTGCCAGGAGCAGCCTGCTGTGCAGCTTTTTCTTAAAGTCAGAAGGCAGTTCTGCTTCCGCCACATTACGCAAAAGCTGCTTTAGCTTATATCCTTCTTCCGTTTCCCGTGCACAATCGGAACAAGAATCCAGGTGCTTTTCAAACTCAAGTTTCTGCTTTTCGGATAAGGTTCCATCCAGAGCATCGTTAATCCACTTTTTATAGTTATCACAACGCATGTCCATCGCCTCCTTTCAAAAGTGGACGGACTGCTTCCCGAAGAGCTGTCCTCGCCCGACTGAGATGGGATTTAACAGTGCCCAATGGCATGTTCAGAATCTCTGCAATTTCTTCATAACTGCGCTCCTGTATTTCCCGCAGGACTATAATCGTGCGGTAATTAGGTTTGAGCTGCGCAATACATTGAAGCAGCAACTCCTGCTGTTCTTTTTGAAGTGCTGTTTCTTCCGGAGACGGTTCACCTGCCGGCAAATCCATTTCCCGGTCATCTTCTGAGTTTTTAGGCTGAGACAAGAAAATGATGCCCACCTTTGACTTACGATAGTGATCAATGCAAATATTATGGGCTATCCGGTAGACATAAGTGGAAAACTTGCTTCGGCCTCTGAACCTTTTAAGGCTTTTATATAACCTTATAAAAACCTCCTGAGTCAGATCCTCTGCATCTTCCCGGCTGTTGGTCATGCGCAGGCAGTAGTTGTATATCATCTTTTCATAGGACAATATCAGTTTTTCAAAGGCAGCAAGATCGCCTTTTTTTGCCTCTTCTATCAGCTGAATCTCTTCGTTTTCACTGCTCATGATCATCCCCCTTGGCTTCCCTTTGCTGTCAACAAATTCGAAAAGCCTCTTTTTATCTTCTGCGGATATCATCTTTTCTTTTCCGGAAGGGAAGTTTAATGGAGTCTCTCAAAGTATAAACCAGCACACCAATTACCAGTATACACAATAGTATGATAACAATCAGTACTGTCCTCAATATACTGAACTGACCGGAAAGACCGCTTTCCGACAAGGTTATGGTAAGGGGCTCGCTTTCTGCGGTAAATTTCTGGTGATCTGCACCCAGCCCGTTGGCTGCCACCCAGAATATCTCCGTTTCTTCAATACGAACGGCAGGTATGGAAATGGTTTTTTTCTCACCGGGTTCCAAAACCGCAATATTATCGATTACCATTTCCCGCTCCATTAAGGTTAGTATCAGGTTATACAGCGGTTCCTGACCCGTATTTTCTATAATGCATTCCATTTCAACAGAACCGGGCCTGTTCAAAGTTTCCTGCTCCGTTTGAAGTATTATGGACAAGGCCTGCAGGGGAACCCCTTCTCCCTGGCCGCCTACCACAAATCCCATATCGGCAGACTCATAGCTGTATTCTTTTTCTGTTTCTGCATCCAAGGCAGTCAGTATGGTTCTGCTGAATGTACTTTCGTTTAGCACAAGTTCCTTGCTGAAGGTTACTTCCTGGCCTACAGCCAGTTTATCCAGAGTGGTGACTTCTCCGAATGAAGTTTCGCTGATTTTTATATCCAAAAGTTCTACATTACCGATGTTGCGAAGTACATACTCCAGTTCAAAAGGCTCTCCTTTTTTTATTTCTTCAACAGAAAGCTTTCGCTGAATTTCTACTTTGGGTTCCAGTTTCCCCAACCTGAAGGACCAGTTGGACTGAATCTGCTGAAGACTGTTTTCTACCCTGGCCTGTACCAGTACATCATAAGTCTCTTCAGGCTCTATTTTGCCTGCAAAGGTTACTGTAATTTCTTCACCCGGTTTAAGTTCTTTCTGAGTATGCAATTCCTTTCCGTTCCAGTCCAAGCATTTAAGATCATTCAATTGTGTGTTTCCGGTATTCTTGATTATAAGTTCAAAATCCACCTGGGCAGGCCCGGGTATCAGACGTTGTTTAGTATTACCGCTGACATTCAGGGATGAAACCGGGGCATCCTCTCTTACCTGTATCACAAGATCGGTTTTCACGTGCTTTCTCACAGGCTGGGAAACACCCACAGGATCATCGAAAATTATGTCCAGATTCCCTAAAGTGGATTTTTCAAGGGAAAGGGTTTTTTGAACCGTTGCTTTTCTGCCCGGCTCAAGTACATCTATAATTCCGATTTCTTCTCCCAAATCCGTGTCGGTAACGGTAATATTATAAAGGGTCACATTGGAGACGGATTCCACCTCGGCCTTTAAGGTTACCTGTTCTCCTTTAAATACCGGACCGCTTACACTGGCGGTGTAATTTACCCTGAAGTCGGTCTGAATAATATGAACCGGGGTATACCCCTGAATAGATGTCCGTTCCTGTCCCTCTATGGTATATACAATTTTATATTCCACTGCCGCAGGACTGTCTTCAGGATCCGCTTTTATGGAGGCTCCTATGGCTGTCAGGCTTTCACCATTCTGAAGACTTGCTTTCCCGCTGATATAAATTTGCTTGAAATCACCTGCCCCCGGCGCTCTTTCAAAAATCTGAATATCCTTCATCTCAGAACTGCTGTTATTAGTCAGCTGATATTTAACAGAATAATTGCTCATAGCTGCGACATAAGGTTCATTATTGATAAGGACAGTCAGGCCGGTTATTTCGGTCGAAACCTTTAACTCTTCCTGGGCATGGACAATTACGTCCGGAACAAAAACCTGCAAGCCAATCAGCATTAAGCATAGCAGAATACTTACAAGCCTTTTATTAAAATTGATTTTCATTATATATTCCCCCAAACTAACTATTTAAATACTTTAAACTTTCCCTGAGGCAGATGTTCAAACAGTTCCTTTATTTCAAAACACACATGTATTACATGGACATAATTATATCATAAGGCAGCAATGGGAAAAAGTGAAACTCCTATGCCCCAATTGTAAATATTAGTCACAAAAAAGTAACATTTCTTATAAAAGATTTATTACTTAAGCTGCTCGAGTATGATTATCTTTACACATTCCCATACTAATAGGAGCAAGATTATGGGAGGTTGCATGAAACTTGAATATACAAAAGTCTGCCCTGGAAAAACAGCTGGCTGCTGAGATTGCAGCCCTGGCCGTTCGTAAAAATAAGGAAGCTGAAAAGATTTTAATAACGGCAGGAGTCATTGGAGCCGCCGGAATTCTTGGAGTTCTGGGAATCAAATATCTGGGCCACTTAGCTGTTAATAAAATTTTTAACAGTTTTTTGAAAACTATAACCAATGTAAACTATGACAACAATCTGGCTGAAGCAGTAACTTCAACAATGCGCATAGGGCCCCGCGTGGTACTGGAAACCGAGCTCAGGGCAAATGAAGGAAAGATGATAGAAAGACCTATGGGGCCAGTAAATCAATTTCCCGGTCTGGATGATTTGAAGTTTAATATCGCCCAGATAGACACCTTGCCCACTGAAGTAGATACAGACATTGATTTCTCAATAACCATCGGAAAATATGCAAAAAAGCCCCTGCATACTAATCACTTCATGATGCTGTCGCCGATGGCCTATGGAGTTGCGCTGAGCAAACAGGTTAAAATTGCCATGGCCAAGGGATGCGGTGCTGCCGGTGTGGTTTTCAACACCGGTGCAGGGGCCACTGTGCCGGAAGTTTTAGGCCTGGCAGATAAAATAATGTTCCAGTACGACAGGGGCAATTGGCCTAAACCCCATGATATCATTCGAAAATGCCATGCAGTGGAAATCCAGTTGGGTCAGGGTTCATACGGAGGGGTGGGATTTATAATGAAAGCCCAACAAATAAACCCTGAGCTGCGCAAAGAATTTAAAATTCAAAAAGGGCAGGATTTAATTACATATTCACGACAGCCGGAAGTGCAAAGACCGGAGGAGTTAAAAAACCTTGTGGATAAGCTGCGCAATATTACCGGCGGAGTTCCTATCGGAGTAAAGATTGCAGCCGGCAAGTATCTGGAAGCAGATCTCTGCTGGATCTGCAACAGCGATGTAGATTTTATCATATTGGACGGAGCTGAAGCAGCCACCAAGGGATCTCCGCCAATACTGCAGGATGATTTTGGTGTCCCGACTGTTTTTGCCATACACAGGGCAGCAAGGTGGCTGGAGAAGCACGGCTTTCGGGATCGGGTTTCCCTCATTGCCTCAGGCCGAATCCGTACACCCGGAGACGCTTTGAAAGTAAAAGCCCTGGGTGCTGATGCCTGCCAGGTAGGAGCCGCAGCCCTGGTAGCCATTGCTCATAACCAGCTCCACAAGACTCTGCCCTTTGAACCCCCTACCTCCTTAACCTGGTATGGTAAAGGCATGTCTGACAAGTTTGATATTGAATTGGGTGCAAAATCTTTACAAAACTTTTTCGAATCCTGCAAACTGGAAATGGGTGAAGGCATCAAAGCCCTTGGCAAAACATCAATTTCCCAGGTGAACCGGGAGGATCTTATGACCACCAACGAAATGTATGCCAAAGGGCTGGGAATACCCATGGTTTATGATGAGTACGACCCTTTAAATACCCCTCCTCCCCGGGTGAAAAGACTAAAGCTTTAGTTTGACCTTCCTTGACTTTCGGTCTGTGTTATGCTAAAATATACTTGAAAAGAAAGAGAACATTTAGTTATTATATTTTGTTAAGCATCAATAATATGTAATTGAATCATATAAATATCATATATGAAAGGAGCAGGTTTCATGTTATTCCCGCTTTACTTTGATCCTACCTATATCTTGCTGATACCCGCAATTATACTGGCAATGTATGCTCAGACAAAGGTACAGTCTACTTATTATAAATACAGCAGAGTGCCGTCAAAAACCGGATTCAGCGGTGCCCAGGCCGCCCAGGAAATCTTGCGCCAAAACAGAATCTACGATGTAAGAGTTGAACAGGGCAGAGGCCGGCTTACCGATCACTATGATTCCCGTTCAAAAATCCTCAGGCTCTCACCTGAAGTATACAACTCATCTTCCCTGGCTGCCTTAGGCATTGCAGCCCATGAAGCAGGCCATGCAATACAGCATGCAAATGAATATGTCCCTTTAAAATTCAGAAATGCCCTGGTTCCGGTGGCCAATATCGGGTCACAGCTGGCACTTCCCCTGCTTATATTGGGGTTGGTTTTAAGCTTGCCCAACCTGGCACTTATAGGTGTACTTGGGTTCAGCCTGGCTGTTCTGTTTCAGCTGGTAACTCTGCCTGTTGAATTCAATGCCAGCAACCGTGCCATTGCAGCATTGGAAAGAGGAGGCATCATCCACAGGGATGAAACGGGGCACACTAAAAAAGTATTAAGCGCTGCCGCCTTAACCTATGTTGCAGCCACGCTAATGGCCGTTATGCAGCTCTTCAGGCTCATGTTACTGACCGGAGGCCGGCGCAGAAGTTATTAAACCTTATTGAATACAAAAGCTTCAGTCCATAATAAAGCGCTCCTTTTTTGGAGCGCTTGTTTTTTATTTCACTTATTATTCTATGGTTACTTTGTGATAAACCTTCTTTCCCTTTCGAATCATAAGGCTGCCGTCTTTAAAGTCAGCTTCGGTTACAGTATTGTCAATGGAATCAACTCGTTCATCGTTAAGATAAATCCCGCCCTGCTGAACTAACCGGCGTCCTTCCCCTTTGGAGGGGATAAGCTTTACAAGGGCTAATAAATCTATAATATTATTGTTCTTCAGAAACTGGTCTTTAGTAATTATAGTACCAGGCACATCTGCATCCACGGAGCCTTTCCCGAAAAGCGCTTCTGCTGCTGATTTGGCCTTTTCCGCTTCTTCCCGGCCATGTACAATTTTAGTCACTTCATATGCCAATACTTTCTTGGCATCATTTATTTTTTCATCCTTAAGATTTCCCAGTCTTTCAACTTCCTCCATAGGCAGGAAGGTCAAAAGCGCAAGACATTTTTTAACATCGGCGTCATCTACGTTTCTCCAGTACTGGTAAAAGTCATAAGGGGAAGTCTTCTCAGGATCTAGCCAGAGAGCGCCTGATTCGGTCTTGCCCATCTTTTTGCCTTCACTGGTAGTCAGGAGCTGGAATGTCATGCCATAGGCCGGTACGCCTTCCACCCTGCGTATCAGATCCACGCCGCTTATAATATTGGACCATTGATCATCTCCGCCTAACTGCAGCCTAGCATTATATCTGCGGTACAACTCCAGAAAATCATAACTCTGCATCAGCATATAGTTAAATTCCAGAAAAGACAGGCCGCGCTCCAGCCTGCTCTTAAAGGCTTCAGCTGTAAGCATGCGGTTTACGGAAAAATGTATTCCTATTTCACGAAGGAAATCAACATATTTAAGATCAAGCAGCCAGTCTGCATTATTAACCATTATGGCTCCGTCCTCCTGAGAAAAATCCAGAAAACGGGAGAACTGTTTCTTAAATGAACGGCAATTGTATTCTATGGTTTCCTTTGTAAGCATTTTTCGCATATCGGTTTTTCCTGAAGGGTCTCCAACCATGCCTGTTCCACCGCCTATCAAGGCAATAGGCCTGTGACCGGCACGCTGCATATGCATCATAACCATAATCTGGATGAAGTGTCCGACATGAAGACTGTCCGCAGTGGGATCAAACCCAATATAAAAAGTAATCGATTCCCTGCCGAGCAGATCTCTGACTTCCTCTTCATGGGTTACTTGAGCTATATAACCGCGCTCTTTTAAAACATCATACACATTTCTTTTATTTATGACATCTGTAATCATAGCGAAATCCTCCAACTACACTTATATTAGTTTATTCAACATCATACTACAGACACAGATTAATTTTTTTTATTATATCAGTTTTTTCCCTGAGTATCCAATAATTCAAAAATTAATCATAGGTTAATTAATCGTTTGAATAAGGTGCACAGCGTTTATTAATTCAACAGTAAATAATAATTTGCATAAGCTGACGATAAATAAGGAGGTATGTTGAATGGCTTCATTAGGAACATTTCTGCAAACAGGTGACTGGAAAGGAGAAAAGCATGTACCGATCATACATGCACCTGAGAGCGTAAAGGCAGACGAGGGCTTTGAACTGAAGATTTCCATCGGCGATGCCATAAAGCACCCAAATACGCTCGAGCACCATATTGCATGGTTTAAGGTATTCTACGTAGAGGAAGGCGGCAAATTCCCGGTGGAACTGGCCACATTTAACTTTTCCGCCCATGGAGAATTCGATGCCTTTACAGAACCCGTAGGCATCACACAGGTTAAGTTAAAGAAATCAGGTAAGTTATACGCAATAAGTTATTGCAATATTCACGGTTTATGGGAAAACAGCGCAGATATTAAAGTTGAATAATTTGATAAATGAACTCGAAATGCCAGAAATTTAATGCATCAGATGCAGAATCCTTTGCTTATGAACGGCCAAACCAGGCTCACAAGCAAAGGATTTCTTTATTTTAATGTTCCCAGTCAATGTCCTCCCGAATAATTCGCATGGGGTTGCCCGCTGCAAGGCAGTTTGGAGGCACGTCCTTGTTAACCAAAGTATTGGCGCCTATTACAGCATTGTCCCCTATGGTTACACCTTTTAAAATTGTGGTATTGCAGCCGATCCAAACTTTATTGCCGATTTTTACAGGTTTGGAAAGATTGTTTTCCGTTCCGTCAGGATAGCGGATATGATGAAAGTCTGTATCCAGAATGGTGGTATTCCAGGCAATGGCACAATCACTTCCTATTTCTATTTCATCGAAACAATATACAACTGAAGAAGCTGTAATGTAGGTGTTGTCTCCTATTGTAAGCCTTGCATTCTGTCCTGTAACGATGCCTACACCCGGTCCCAGTTTCACCCTTCCCTTTATATGTAACTCTGAATTCCTATACATATGTATTGATGATTTGGCCTTTGTCATATCCCCAATGTATTTACCGCCGAGAAAGAGCCTTTTGTCAATAATCAGCTTTGCGCCGGGTCCCTTTGTAATGGTGCTACCAAAATCAGCAAAAATTTTAAACCTATAGAAGTTTCGTGTAAAATAAATCAGATTTAGAAAAAAGCTGTATATTATATTCAAAATAATTTTCGGGTTCATACGAAGAGCATTTCGCGTTTTTCGACTAAATAATGATGAAATCACTATAACCAGCCTCATTTCCATAATCTTGATGATAAGCCCCAGAAAGCTAAATCATACAGCAACTTAACTGTCATTCATCTTACCATAGACAAGTCATTGGTTTCAATCATAAGTATTTATACTATACTTTGCCATTTATCAATAATTATATACTTTATAAAACCGGTATCAAAAGTAAGTAATTGTCATAATTGATGGAAAAATGAATTGAAGAAGAAGGATTCCTTTAAGTTTTAGCGAATACATTTTACTGAATAAAAATATTGGATTGCCGGCAGCAATAATCCTTTTGACCATAAAATAATCAGTGCGGCTTAAATAAAAGAGCCTAATGCATTAATCCAAAATTCCCGCCTGATAAATGCGGTGAAGAGGAGCTGTGCGGTTCTGCTTTTATAAAAAACGATGTAAAAGTAGCCGTTGTAATGGCGGCACTTAATGCTATAAACCATAGATTAAAATCTGTTATGATAAAAAGCAAATGAATGGAAGACTACTTGAAAGAAAGGTAAAGTGCTATGTTTTATGCTGTAATAGCTGCTGCTGTTCTCACAGGGCTCCTGCGCGGCGGCAGAATAACAAACCTGGCAAGAGTAAAACTGGTATATCCCTGGCTTGCCATTTTATCTGTCGCCATGGATGCAACACTGCTGCTTCTGATTAAGTATGAATTTACGGTTACTCAGACAATGGCATTCATATCCCTGAGTATCCAGTATGCATTGCTGTTTCTGTTCATATGGTTTAACCGGTATCTTCCATACAGCTGGTTAATCGGCATAGGAGTCTTTCTGAATGCATTGGTTATCCTGATAAACGGGGGTTCCATGCCCCTTGCGGAAGCTGGTGCCTATCTGGGAAAATATGAGTACGCCAATCAATATCTGATGGAAGGTAAATTTATTACCTACCATATTATTAATGAAAACACAAAGCTTTGGTTTTTAGGGGATATAATCTGGTTCCCTCCACCCTT
The DNA here is from genome assembly GCA_012510895.1 of Clostridiales bacterium. Taxonomy (GTDB): domain Bacteria; phylum Bacillota; class Clostridia; order Caldicoprobacterales; family DTU083; genus JAAZHD01. Next base: position 5,660 of record JAAZHD010000237.1, on the reverse strand, counting down.
CAGGGTATTTATGAGTATAGGCGATATAATTCTTTATGCCGGCGCTTTTCTTATAATACAAAACCTGATTGCGGCCAAGTCACGCAGGAATAAACATCCTGTTTTTATCAATTTTTTAAGGGATAAAAAACCGCTTTCCTGATAGAGTGCCTTTACTTGGAAACTGTCATATTGAGCACCTCCAAGCATATACTAGTAGAGACTACAGCATTTCTTCCCATCGGGGCTGCCTTAAAAGGGAGGTGCCTATATATGAAAGAATATATAAAAAAGCTTAGTGTAAAACCTTATCTGTCTGCCGCATTAACCATTATCCTTATTTTAGCCTTGTTTTTTATCGGCAATAATCCTCTGAAAGAATTTATTAGTATGCAAATTGAGGCATTCAACCCTGCAGATACACAAAAAGACAAAGAACATTATACCTCCATAAGGCCTAGAGTAATAGACGGTTTTTCAGAAATGCCGATTGAAGGAGCCGTTGTTGTTATTCCCGAACTTAACCAAAGCTATTTTACCAGTGAGGACGGACTGACAGAACGAATAGAGCTGCCTGTACTGAAAGATAAAAACTTTGAAAAAATCGCCCCTAAGCCCTATGGTGAAATAACTCTTATTGTATATAAAGAAGGATATGTTGAATATATACTGCTGCATACCCAAGTATGGGAAACCATTAACAGGGAAGGACCGGAAATTCTCCTTTTCCCCCGGGTTCAGGATGGTTACAATGAAACCTTTACAGTAGTAGAAAATCCCCATCGTATATGGGTACAGGATTTAGTCGAAAAATTCAGGCCGTAACCAAAAATTTTTTTAAAAAAGAAGCAGCCTCAAATGAGGCTGCTTCCTTTTCAGGCTCCTGTCCAATCAATAATGGTTCGCTGTTTACTGGATATCTATTCTGTACTGATTGTTCTTTTCTTCATCTGCCTTCGGCAGGGTGATGGACAATACGCCATTTTCAAATTTGGCGCTCACATCTTCAGGTTTTACGTTTCCTACCCGGAAGCTTCTGCTCAGGGAACTGGTTCTGCGTTCTTTGCGAATATAATTGCCGCGTTCTTCCTGCTGTATTTCATTTCTCTGTACATTAATGGAAAGTATGCCGTCTCTGAGTTCTATGTTTATATTGTTCTTGTCCACGCCGGGAAGGTCTGCTTCAATAACATAGTCATTTTTGTTTTCCTTAATGTCTACCTTCATCGGGTTTCCAAATACATCCATCGGAGGCAGGAAGCTGTCGTTGAAAAAGCTGTCAATCCATGAATCCATATCAAAGAAATCTCTCATCCTTCTCTGTAATCCCATATTTCTACTGTTATAAGGTGTTAAACCAAACATATAATCTCCTCCTTTGAGTTCTTTGAATCTTATTTATAATTTTAATTTAACTTTGACTTTCTTTGACCTTGTCTATATTATATGACCTTAGATCCTAAATCTCAAAGCCGAAATTTTACCAATTATGACCAATTGCTTTTGTTTTTTTTAATTACCTGCAATTATCTTACTTTTTCTAATGTTTACAACTGTTTTCTGTTTCTTTTATCTTTGTTTCAAGTCCGCTGATATATTTTATTTCTCTTTATGCAAAAAAGTGCCGGCTTCCATTGATTATCAGAGATAAAAAAACCTATGCAATCAATCTGCATAGGTTTGTTCTTGCAAAGCAACCTATTTTTATCTCATATAAGCAGTCCTGAAAACTTCTGCTATTCTTTCCCTGGTGGGTACTCCCTCGTGAATCTTCTTTCCATCTACATAATAGGTTGGAACATAGTAGTAATCGTATTGGTTAGCCAGCTCCGGCTCTTTTGTCTCATCAATTACTTCAATCTCAAGCTGCCTGTATTCCGGATGTTCCTCATACAATTCTTCCATATATTTTCGGGCATTTTTGCAATGAGGACAGGTTTCCATAATAAACATCAGAATTTTCTTCATTTCCCTCACCTCTTTAATGGTCTCTGTGTTGTACTATTAAAGTAACCATTATAATGCCCTATATAACATAAATATAATGAATTCAATCAGGCTTATCCTGCTAAAGCTTTTCTCTCGGCTTCTTCTTTTCTGTCATATGCTAAGTTGCGGAAATATAGAATAAGATCTGTCCCTACCATAATCAAATTCAAAACATAAAAGAATACAACATACCATTTAAATGATTGTGCTATCAGCTTAGATGCAATACCGCATATGTATCCTATAAAGATCAGAATAAGAAAGCCTAAGCTTTTACCCTTAGTAGTCCGGGCACGATAAGACTTGAGCACATTTAATGGCCAGGAAGCACCAAAACAGACAATCATAAAAATCTCAAATAGTTCAGACATGTAATACCTCCAAAAATGTAATGAATTTCTGCAAAATATTCATAATTTAAATATATTTAACCCGGAAAAAAGTTTCCGGGTTTTATTCTATATTCTTTTAGCTGAGTTTAGCAAGTGCTGCAATTGCCGAACCAGTCAGATTTGCATTATCCGCTTCCACAAATTCGTAGTAAAGCTGCAAACCCTTTACGAGATGCTCTTCCATATAGTATTCCAGTTTTCTCTTAAAGTTCTTGTATTTATAAAAAGAAGAACCGTCTGCAGTGATGCATACAGGGCAACTGGGATCCTGACCTTTGTTTATCTTCTTTATTACAGCTATTAAATTGATGGCTACCAGCTTGGCAGCTCTTTCCATGAGGCAGTCAAACAAATGATAAAGGGTTATACGGTCTTTCTGCCCTGTTTCTTTGCAGATTTCTGCCAAAATATTGTCTCCAAAAGGCCAGCGCAGGAAAAAGTTTAAATCAATGGTGGTAAGCTCGTCTACTCTGTCGGTATACAGCTTCTTAAATTCATCAGAGAAGAGACCTTCATCCATGGCGTATTTCAGAACCACGTGCGCCAGCCCGCCCAAATATGCACCGGAAATCTTTTTTTCAAAAAGGGCATCATTGGGATTGACTGTAGTCTTATCAAATTCTTCATCCATCTTGCCATAAGGGGCACGTCTGTATGCGCCGGATTCCGTATTAATAAGCATGTTCCTGTACTGATCTTTTGAGTCATTCAGTTTTTCAATATTTTTGCCTTCTTCTATATAGCAGGTGTTGGTACCGGTACCTAAAATAAATCCGATAAAGCTGTCAAAGTTTCTGTCATCATAAGCGGCCTTTCCGCCCAACAGGGTTGAAACTGTATCGTTTAACAGCACAATTTTTTTATCTTCAGTATAACCTGCTTCTTTCAATGCATTAAGAATCAATTCCCCAAGGGGTTCGCCTACAAGACCGCTTATTTTGATTTCCTTGCTGAACCTAAGCGGCTTACCGTCTCCGTTAGGCTGAATTTCTATGGGGTAAGAGAAACAGAACCCAATTTTATTGCTCTTGTTTATAACAGGCTTTAAATAGTTTACAACCGTCTGCAGAAATTCATCCCGAGTTACTTCTTTTTTCATGCCGGGCATGGAATACTTTGCAAAATCGCTGATGACCGGCTTCTTATTCTCATCAAAATGAACTACTGCAACACGGAAATTCGTTCCGCCTGCATCCATAACAACTACCGGCTCGTTGGATGGTATTTCTTCACTCATGGGGATATAGGTAGGCAGCATATCCAAATAACCGGGCTTCCCATCCAGGCCGTTTTGCATATCTTCGATAAAGACTTCCACTTCTTTCACTATGTCTATTCTGTCATAATCCATATCATATTTTTTTAAAAAATCCCTAACTTTTTCCCTGACCTCTTTCACTTTCCTGTGTGCCCCTTTCATATATCTCCTTTTTCCTGTGTATCCTTATATACTTTCCACTTCACCGGCATTCCCGCATCTATTCATTTTTATTATACAATAGATTTACTTAAATGCAACATTTGAGGGACAATTCCGGCAATGGCATATTATTTGACCTGAGCAAGTACTTCTCTTACTTCCTTTTTCACATCTTCTATAGGTACAAGTTTTTTGATCTTTTTATCTCTGCTGACAATTTCGACCTGACCGGCGGCAATATTCCGTTTGCTTAATATTATCCTGACCGGCGCCCCTAACAGATCCGCATCTGCAAACTGAACTCCTGCCTGTACTCCCCTGTCGTCCAATATAACATCCCATTCTGTTTTCAGTTCATTATAGATCTTATACCCCAGGTCGCCAACATCGGACGTATTAAGCATGCAGATATGAATCAGCCAGGGCGCAACTGCCTTAGGCCAGATAGGACCGTATTCATCATGGTTGTCTTCTATGACGCATGCCAAAAGCCGTCCTACCCCAATTCCGTAGCACCCCATAATAGGAGTCTGCAGCTTGCCGTGTTCATCCATATAATGCATATTCATGCTTTCAGTGTAGGTGGTTCCTAACTGGAATATATTCCCTACCTCAATTCCTCTGCTGATCTTCAAAGGACTTCCGCACTTAACACAGCTGTCACCTTCTCTGACTTTAGCCACGTCTACAAATTCATTTATTTGAAGATCCCTGTCCACGGATAAGCCCTGCAAGTGATAATCAACCTTGTTGGCACCGCAAGCCAGATTCTTTTCGCCCTTCAGAGACTGATCATAAATTACCTGAATATCTTTTTCTTCTGCATTCAGATTGTAAGCACCTATATATCCATAAGCAAGGTCAACAATATCATGATCTGTCAGGGGGAATGCCTCAGTACCGAGAACCTTGCTCAGTTTCAGCTCATTTACCTCCAGATCACCCCGGATAAACACCAGCACCGGCTTTTCATTATCCTTGCGGAAAAATACTGCAGCTTTCATGGTCTGAGATTCATCAATATTCAAAAATCTGGCCAGACTTTCGATGTCCTGAATTCCCGGTGTATATACTTCCTTTAGTTCCTGTTCCTCAGCTTCGGTTTTATGGATATGGGAAACAGCAACTTCCATATTAGATTTATAATCACAATTGCCGCAATATACAATTGTATCCTCTCCACCGTCGGAAAGATACATGAATTCATGGGCTTTTTTCCCGCCCATCATACCTGTATCAGAAAGGATGGAGATTACACGGCTGAGCCCGCATCTTTCAAATATACGGAAATATGCCTCCAGTGTTTTCTGATAGTAATCGTCCAGATCTTCCTGGGAGGTGTGGAAGGAATAGGCATCCTTCATAATAAATTCCCGCACCCGGATAAGCCCTCCGCGAGCCCGGGGCTCATCCCGGAACTTGGTTTGTATCTGATAAATCATAAAGGGGTACTAAAGGTAGGATTTTGCTTCCCCGCGGGCCAGGTGCACGGCAGCCTCTTCATGAGTCATGCCCAGAACCATGTCCCTGTCTCCACGATCCTTGAACCGCAGCAGCTCACGGCCTACAGTATCAAACCGGCCGGACTCCTGCCACAACTCAGCAGGCAGCACAACCGGGAATAATACTTCCTGGCCGCCTATGGCATCCATTTCCTCACGGATAATCTGCTCAATTTTCTTGGCTGCTCTTAAAGCAGGGGGCAGCAAAGAAAAAATACCATTGGCCACCTGACGGATATAGCCTCCGCGCAGCATAAAAATATGGCTGGACATAAATGCTTCAGCAGGCTTTTCTTTAAATCTTTCACCTAGCAGCTTGCTTAACAACATATGTTACAAACTCCTTTCTTGTTTGCGAATGCTTATCTTCTATAATTT
>JAAZHD010000236.1 GCA_012510895.1 Clostridiales bacterium | reverse complement strand
TTGTTGAATACTTAAGGCAGGGGAGGATGTTCTTCTGATGAGACAGTTTGCGCTTACGATAATCATAGCTTTTTTAACCACCCTGCTTATGGGCAACCTGCTGATTCCCTGGCTGCGCAGACTCAAGTTCGGCCAGGTGGTTAGGGACGACGGGCCCAAAACCCACTTGTCCAAAACGGGAACTCCTACCATGGGAGGAATTCTCTTTCTTGTTCCCCTTATAGTCTTAAGCCTGCTCCTGTCAGGCGAAAACCGCGAGTTTTTAATTGCAGCCGTGCTTTCCACTGCAGGATTCGGACTTATCGGCTTCATAGACGATTATATTAAGGTGGTAAAAAAACGTTCCCTGGGTCTTAGGGCCTATCAGAAAATTATCGGCCAGCTTGTTGCGGCAGTTGCGCTGGCCTATTATGCCTACACAAACCCTGATATCGGAAGCAGTGTTATAGTACCCTTTATAGGCCTTGAGTGGGACCTAGGCATTTTCTATATTCCCATTGCTGTTTTCATCATAGTAGGCGTTGTGAACAGCGTAAACCTGACAGACGGCCTGGACGGCCTTTGTTCAGGTGTTACCCTTATTGTATCAGCAACCTTAAGCCTTATCCTTGCAGCTGCGTCCATCTTTGTGGAGCAGCAGGAACTGATTGAACTGGCAGCAAAGTATAAGGAGCTTCTAACCTTTTCTGCTGCGCTGACCGGGACAATGCTGGGATTTTTGCGCTATAACACCCATCCTGCTCAGGTATTCATGGGAGATACCGGTTCCCTGGGGCTTGGAGGGGCAGTTTCCGCTGTTTCCATTTTACTGAGAATTCCGCTCTGGCTTCCCATAATCGGAGGAATATATATGGCAGAAGCCATATCTGTCATTCTGCAGGTGGGATCCTTTAAGCTGAGAGGCAAGCGCGTTTTTAAAATGGCACCCCTCCACCATCATTTTGAGCTCCTGGGCATGCCGGAAACCAGGGTGGTTTCCATGTTTATGATTGCAACTGCAATCCTTTGCACCTTAGCCCTTATCAGCATTTAATTATAATTAGGCATGAGCTGCATTGGGGGAGGACGAGGAAGGCGAGGAAGGGAAGAAAGAATGAAAAAAGAAATGGATTTAAAAGGAAAAACCGCACTGGTTGTCGGTCTGGGCATAAGCGGTGTATCCGCCGCAAAACTGCTCTTTAGGCTTGGGGCAGAGGTCCTTCTGACAGACAGCAAGGGGGAAGAAAAATTATCGGACACGCTGGCAGAGCTTGGCTCCGTCATTCAATATAAATTTATTTCTGATGCAAATCAGGCAGCCTTAATGTCTGATTTAATTGTCGTCAGCCCGGGTGTTCCGCTTAGCCTGCCTTTTTTGGTTCAGGCGGCAGAGAGAAACATACCGGTTATCAGCGAACTGGAACTGGCCTATTCCTGCTGCAGGGCACCCATTATCGCCATCACAGGCACCAACGGAAAAACCACAACTACCGCCCTCCTGGGCGAAATCCTGAAGGCCTCAGGCAGAACCACCCATGTGGTGGGCAATATCGGGGTTCCTTTTACGGAAAAGGCCATGGATATGGAAGGCAGCCATACAGCTGTAGTGGAAGTCAGCAGCTTTCAGTTGGAAAGCATCAGAAATTTCAGGCCTTATATAGCAGTTATTCTTAATATCACTGAAGATCACATGGATCGTCATAAAACCATGGAAAACTATATTGCCGCCAAAGCCCGCATATACGAAAATCAGACCAAGGGCGACATCCTCATACTGAATGCTGACGACCGGGTGCTGTCAGGCATAGAAACTGATAACAAAGGGGAATCTTTTTATTTCAGCCGCCATAAGGTTTTAAACAAGGGCGCCTGGGTGGAAAACGGGAAGATAGTGCTGAATATCGGAAATGGTTCAGTTCCTGTCTGTTCAACGGACCAGGTAGGCATTCCGGGCAGCCACAACCTGGAAAACGCCTTGGCAGCAGTGCTGGCAGCCGGGCTCTGCAGCACGGAGTCTGAAACTATTGCCCGTGTTTTAAAGGAATTTCCCGGTGTTGAGCACCGCATTGAAAAGGTGGCAGTAATTAACGGCGTCACCTATTACAATGACTCAAAGGGCACCAACCCGGACTCATCCATTAAGGCCATAGAGGCAATGAAAGGAAGCACCATACTCATTGCAGGCGGCTATGATAAAAAAAGTGATTTTACCGAATTTGTCAATGCTTTCAATGATAAGGTAGATGCGCTTATCCTGCTCGGGGAAACTGCCGGCATCATTGCCGCTGCCGCCAGAGAAAAAGGCTTTACCAATATACACATGACAAAGACCATGGAAGAAGCAGTGGAAAAAGCCTATGAACTTTCCTCTCCCGGACAGAACGTCCTCCTGTCGCCGGCCTGTGCAAGCTGGGATATGTTCCGGAATTATGAGGAAAGGGGACGAATCTTTAAGGAGGCAGTATTGGCTTTGAGGGGGTAGGAAGGTGAAGGTGAGGAAAAAGCCGGTTGATTTTTCAATTCTTTTAACCGTTATCATGCTGGTGAGCTTTGGAATAGTAATGGTATTCAGCGCCAGCTACTATTATTCATCAGAACGCTGGGGCGACGGCCTTCATTTTTTCAAGAGGCAGTGCCTCTGGGCAGTCATAGGTTTTGCAGGCATGTTTGCAACCTCTCGGATTCATTATAAAAAGCTTCAGAAACTTTCAAGATTATTTTTAATCGCGAGCATTGTAATGTTAATACTGGTGCTCTTAATAGGCGTACCCAGAAACAACGCAAAAAGATGGCTGGGCATCGGGGAAGCCTTTTCCTTTCAGCCTGCGGAAGTGGCAAAGTTTGCAGTCATATTCTTTCTGGCCGACAGCATCGACCGGAAAAAGGGAAAGCTACCCAGGTTTTTCAAGGACCTGGTGCCCCTGCTTTTGGTATCAGGCCTCATATTCGGCCTGATTGTGCTTCAGCCCAACTTAAGTACGGCAGGCAGCATCCTTATGCTCAG
>JAAZHD010000030.1 GCA_012510895.1 Clostridiales bacterium | reverse complement strand
GTTTATAAGCACCCGTGAGTACAGAAAGGTAGGAATTTCACTTAATGCCATAACCGCAAACACCAGACCCAAATCTCCATCGGTTCCTCCAACCGATTTCATCAGGTTCGGTATAAACATAAAAGCACTTCTGTGAGGAATGGCAAGGATCACGGCAAAAATCAAATAGTATACATACTGGGGGTTCTTAAACAATCTGGTAATATTCACATTTTTAGCACTCCCCGTTGCCGATACGGTTCTGTCAGTCTTTATCCTGGTACAGGAAAAAACAGTCAACCAGCCCATAAAAAACAGAACCAGAAACAGTACCCGGGTGGTTGAAAACCTGTCGATCAAACCTCCGCATATATAAACCATTATAGCAAAGCCTACCGAACCCCATAATCTGACGCTTCCGTATGATACATCCTTTTCAGTCTTCAAACCCTGAACAACCCAGCTGTCCAGTAAAGGTGAAAGGGGGGATTCAAAAAAAGTAACCAATGCTAATATTATACCAACAAATACAGCCGATGAAATAAACGGAACGGGTTGTATTAACACTATTGCTGCCACCAAGATGATGATAAACACTTTTTTTACAGATCGTATCCGATCGCTTACCATACCCCAGAACGGCTGGGCAAATACAACAATCAGAGAATTTATAGCCATTATAGTTCCTATAACGGTGTTGCTGAAACCCTTCTCCTGTAAAATGACCACTCCATAGGGATAATATGCAGCAAATGCTCCCCAGAATAAGAATTCCAGAAACGAAAAATGCAGCTGGATTTTATTCGCTTTGTGAATTCCCGCCATTAACCTTTTCATAAAAAACCCCGTTTCCTGAAATATCTTCTGGTGAAATGAAAGCATATACTTATTGTTTTTCCAGGATCTTTGACAAATCTACATATAAATAATTATAACACTGATTTGTTAAAAAGCAATATCAGGACCTGTAGCCCTTACTCCAGCTTCTGAATACAAAAAGAGCCGAACTTTTTTTCAGCCCGGCCCTTTACCAATCTCTTCAGTTTTATCCGGCTGCAGTTTTATCCCACTGCTACCTGTTTTCTGAATACCAGTTTACCGTCCTCTGCATCTACAACTACCCGGTCACCCATTTTAATGCGCCCGGCCAGAATTTCCTCTGACAGACTGTCCTCAAGGGTTTTTTGTATAACCCTTCTTAATGGTCTGGCACCATAAACCGGATCAAAACCCTGTTTAATCAACAACTCTTTTGCTGCTTCGGTCACCTCAAGATGGATATCCTTATCCTTTAAGCGCTGAGCTACGCCCTTGAGCATCAAAGACGCAATCTTGTTCAGATGGACATCATCCAGCGCATGGAATACAATAATCTCATCCAGGCGGTTTAAAAATTCCGGTCGGAATACTCTTCGCAGCTCTTCCATAATATTTTCCTTCATCTTCTCATATTCGCCTGCAGCCACGTCATCTGCTGCAGTAAAACCCAGAGTCTTCTGTTTTCTGATAGTATGGGCTCCCACATTGGATGTCATTATTATAACCACATTCTTAAAATCAACAGTCCTGCCCTTACCATCGGTAAGCCTGCCATCTTCAAGAATCTGAAGCAATATATTGAAAACATCCGGATGAGCCTTTTCAATTTCATCAAGAAGGACTACCGAGTAAGGCCTTCTCCGTACCTTCTCAGTCAGTTGTCCGCCTTCATCATAACCTACATAACCGGGAGGCGCCCCAATAAGTCTGGACACGGTATGTCTCTCGGAATACTCGGACATATCGATGCGAATCATGGCATCCTCATCGCCAAACAGAGCCTCAGCAAGAGCTTTGCACAGCTCGGTCTTTCCAACACCCGTCGGACCAAGGAACATAAATGATCCTATAGGCCGTTTGGGATCCTTCAATCCGGCATGAGCCCTTCTTATTGAGCTGGATACGGCGCGCACAGCTTCATCCTGCCCTATTACACGCTCATGCAGGATTCCCTCCATTTTAAGAAGCCGCTCGGATTCTTCCTGCTCCAGTTTTTGTACGGGAATACCCGTCCAGCTCGATACAATCTGGGCTATATGCTCTTCGGTAACCGAACCTGTATTGGTGGTGTTCTCGGTTTTCCATCTTTCCTTTTCCTTCTCAATCTGATCCCGGATGTTCTGCTCCTGATCCCGTATTTGTGCTGCCTTTTCAAAATTCTGGTTCATCACAGCTTCTTCTTTTTCCTTCTTCAAAGCCTCCAGCTTTTCCTCAAGTTCCTTTATATCGGATGGTGGTGTAAATGCCTGCAGCCGTACCCTGGAAGCCGCCTCATCTATCAGGTCTATGGCTTTGTCGGGAAGATACCTGTCGGTTATATAACGGGCAGACAATTCCACTGCATCCCTTATTGCCTGATCGGTAATTCTTACCTTATGGTGAGCCTCATATTTGTCCCTGAGCCCAAACAATATCTGAACTGCTTCCTCCTTGGACGGTTCCCCAACCATTACGGGCTGGAAACGCCGCTCCAGAGCAGGGTCTTTTTCAACATGTTTCCTGTATTCATCCAGTGTAGTAGCACCAATAGTCTGAATTTCTCCGCGGGAAAGAGCTGGTTTCAGAATATTAGATGCATCGATGGCACCTTCAGCAGCCCCTGCACCTATAACGGTGTGCATTTCATCAATAAAGAGAATTATATTGTTTGCCTTCCTTATTTCATCCATTATGGTTTTCAGCCGCTCTTCAAATTCTCCTCTGTATTTTGTCCCGGCTACCATGGCCGGTAAATCCAGAGTAACCACCCTTTTATCCCTTAAAAGCTCGGGAATATTTCCTTCAATGATCCTTTGGGCCAACCCTTCTACTATTGCAGTCTTTCCCACACCCGGCTCCCCGATCAAAACCGGGTTGTTTTTAGTCCTTCTTGCCAGAATCTGAAGCACCCGTTCCAGTTCCTTTTCCCTTCCTACCACAGGATCCAGGTTACCTTCCCGCGCCATCTCGGTAAGATCCCTTCCAAACTGATCCAGTGTAGGAGTATTGCTCTTTCTTCTCTCGGTAGCACCTCTGGACTCGGCGTGCTCCTCCTTTAGAACCTTGATCAACTGTTCTCTGACACTTTGAGGGTCTACGCCCAGATCCTTAAGTATTCGTGTGGCTACCCCCTCTCCTTCTCTGATAAGCGCCAGCAAAAGGTGTTCTGTACCTATATAGTTATGCCCAAGATTTCGAGCTTCGTAGAAGCTAAGTTCCATTATTCGTTTTGTTCGGGGTGTATATCCAAAACCTTCACTAAAGTTATAATTCCCTCGTCCGATTAAAGATTCCACCAGGCCTCTGACCTTTGCCACATCGGCCCCTAACTGTTTAAGCACCTGGGAAGCGACACCTTCCTCCTCCCGCAAAAGCCCCAGCAAAAGATGCTCTGTACCCACGTAGTTATGTCCAAAAGATCGCGCTTCCTCCTGTGCATACACCAACGCTCGTTGTGCTCTCTCCGTAAATCTACCAAAAAACGCCATTTGGCTACCCTCCATTTCCTTTGCTTGATAAACCTTTTTCTTATATAGACTAAACCTGCATGCCGGAATATGTTCCAATCGTCCCGGCAGTCTACATAATTCAGTTTATTGATATAATAATTATTATATGCAGATTAAGCATTATACAATCTTACTCAATTCATTTCTAACCCTTTCAGCCCTGATTGAATCCAGATCTTCATCCTGTCTGCCAATATAAGCTTGCAGATGAGCCGGCTGGCACTTAACCATCAACTCATTAATCTTTATGCTGTCTATATTCTTTATAATACCCATGTCAACACCCAAACGCAGCTGCGATAGCAAGGACATGAATTCCTTCAAACCCAGTTTCCTTGCATGTGTCAGTATACCCAGGGCACGCCATATACGGTCCTCGAACTGAATCCTGTTAGATTGAAGCAAAGCTTCCCTTGCCCTTTTTTCATTCTCCATTATCTGCCGAACTGCAATATTAAGATTGCTTATTATCTCCTCTTCCGACGGGCCAAGGGTAATTTGGTTGGATATCTGGTATATATCCCCCGTTGCCTCACTGCCCTCTCCATATAGCCCACGGGCAGTCAGTCCTACCTTGGAGATGGTTTGTATAACAGTATTGATATAGTTTGTAGCCACCAATCCCGGCAGATGCATCATCATTGAAGCCCGCATGCCTGTACCTACATTTGTCGGACAACTGGTTAAATAACCAAGTTGTTCGTCGTATGAATACTCAACGCTTTCCTCAATAATATCATCAACCTTGCTTAAAAGTTCCCAGGCCTTTTCCAGCTGGCATCCGGGGAAAATTGATTGCATACGAATGTGGTCTTCCTCATTTATCATGACACTGATCTGTTCGTTTTTATTAATAAGTACAGCGGCTACATCCGATCGTTCCAGCAGATCGGGGCTGACAAGATGCTTTTCAACCAGTACATACTTCTCAATATCGGTTAAATTTTTTAAAGCTATATAATCAAAGTCACGACTTATAATGGAATTGCTGTCCAAAATGCTGCTTTTTACCATATCGGCAACCCTTTGGCAGACATCCTTACTTGCCATGGATGTAAATGGCAGCTGTGCAATGTTTCTGGCAATTCTGATGCGGCTGCTTATTACCATACCGCCACAGGGCCCGTCCTCATTTATCCAGCTCATACCATATTCCCCCCTATCACTGGCCTGCCTGCTTTTCAAGTTCCCTTATCCGGTCTCTTAATCTGGCCGCCTCCTCGAAATTTTCCACTTCAACTGCTTTCTGTAATTTGGATTTCAACTGCTGGATCTGACGTGTTATCCGCAGCTCAACCCCGGCTCTCTTGGGCACCTTACCGTTATGAACGGTATTACCATGAATTCTCCTTAGTATAGGAACAAGTTCGTCGGAAAACTGCTTATAACATTCTCTGCATCCTAATCTGCCGATTTTCCTGAACTGTTCAAATTTCATTCCGCAGTTCTTACATTGACGTACACCTTCTTTTTTTACTGACACTGAGGGGCTGTCCATACCCATGAATCCGGCCAGTAAATCGTTGATCGAAAAAGGAACTGATATATTAAATTGTCCTTTCTGCCGTGCACATTCCTCACAAAGATAAAATTCGGTCTTATTGTTATTTATGATTCTTGTCAGATGGACGGTAGCTGGCCTTTTCTTACATTCCTGACACAGCATTTCCCCACACTCCTCTTTTCTTAGTATGACTTTCCCTCGGATAAAACCTCCTTCCGGCCCTTCAACGGATGTTTCTCCCGACGGATTTCCTGAAATACTCAGCTGCGCATTGTTTTAATACTCATCAGCATGGACTTCATAAGATTAGCCCGGATACTGTCTTTTATATTTGAAGGAAGAGCGGTCAGAGCCTTATCCTGAATAGCCCATTTCATGATAACCGATTCCCTTCTGGTAATAATACCCTTACTTAACATGTTATAAATAATATCTTCAGCGGCCTGCTGGGATAGCCGGCTACCTATCCTTTCCCTCAGCAGATACATTATATAATCATCATCGTCCACATCCAAACGAATTATACGGATATACCCTCCGCCGCCCCTCCGGCTCTCTATATGATATCCTCTATCAAAGGAAAATCTCGTAGCCAGAACATAATTTATCTGGGAGGGTGCACATTCAAAGTAATCAGCCAGCTCGTTTCTTTGGAGTTCAAGCTTTCCATCGCTTTCATTCAGCAATGTTTTGATAAAATCTTCTATCATATCGCTTAATCTGGCCATATTGTACCACCTCTTTTGTTTTTGACTTTCTTTGACTTTCTATAATTATTATACCTTATTTTCCCTATAAAAAAACATTAGAATTCACTGGTCTTATGTTTATATTGTTCCCAGATTCAGATTACTATTAACAAACTCTTAAAATCGGAGTTTTTCTTCTCTTTTCTAGTAATATTACCTTGTTTCATTTATTCATGGTACAACCTTACGGCCATCCCGGCAATCCGGTTTTAACTATCGCTCATATTTTATATAAACGCTATATTGTTATCTCAAAACGCCATAGAAATATTCTCATATTATTCAAACTGAATAATTGTCTATATTTTAGGTCAAAATCTATACAAAAATCTATAATCATGATAAACTATATAACAACATCATTATAATAGTATAAAGGAGGGCCATATATGGAAGGCATAGGATTACAGCTTTATTCCATAAAGGAGCTGACTCAGAAGGATTTTATTGGTGCCTTAAAGGATGTAGCCCGGATTGGCTACGATGGAGTGGAATTTGCAGGTTTTTTTGACACTCCTGCAAAGGATTTGAAAAAAGCACTGGAGGACCTCAATTTAAAACCATGCGGCAGTCACACAGGCATAGACCTTCTGCAAAATAATCTGGACGAAGTAATACAATACAATCTGGAGATAGGCAACCCATACATAATATGTCCCGGACTTCCGCCGCATATGAGGGACAGTGCAGATGCCTACAGGAAACTGGCAGATCTATTTAACAAGATTGGCGAAGAATGTAAACGCCATGGCCTCCAATTCGCATATCACAATCATGATTTTGAATTTAAAAAATTCGATGGTGAGTATGGACTGGATATCCTGCTCTCAAACACCCAGCCGGATCTGGTGCATATGGAACTTGATACATTCTGGGTTGAATACTGCGGTTTAAAATCGGTTGATTTCATGAGAAAATATCCGCAACAGTGTTCAACTCTTATACACATTAAAGATTTAAAGAGTATGGAAGATAAGGTAAGCACCGAAATAGGAAATGGAATAATGGATTTTGTTGAAATTGTAAAGCTGGGTAAGGAGCTTGGCATTAAGTGGTATATTGTTGAGCAGGAAGAATTTGAAAAACCGCAGCTTGAAAGCATAGAGGAAAGCCTGAAATATCTGAGGAGTATTCTGTAGGAGGTGCAAAGAATGAAGAACGGTAAAATTAAGGTCGCTGTCATAGGTGCAGGAAATATTGCCCAAAATGCCCACATCCCGTCCTATAAAAATCAAAAAGATG
>JAAZHD010000235.1 GCA_012510895.1 Clostridiales bacterium | reverse complement strand
TCAGTTAATGCTTTTTCCCGCTGGGTAAGCGATAACAGTCTGTGGTAAGGGGGTTTTTTAATGAAGCGCCTAAGCTTTGGTGACAGGGTATTCTATTTTATTAACTATATCATACTCAGTTTTTTCTTATTAGTCGTATCTTATCCTCTTATATACATAATAAGCTGTTCTTTCAGTTCATCCAGTGCAGTGGTTAGCGGCCGGGTATTCCTTTGGCCTGTTGAACCCACGCTGATTGGCTATACTACCATATTTGAAAACAACAGAATACTTGTTGGTTTTGCAAACTCTTTTATATATGCTGTTTCCGGCACTATTCTTGGGGTTGCTGTGACAATGCTGGCATCTTATCCTCTGTCGCGAAATGACTTTATATTGCGAAAGCAGATAATGTTTATTTTTACCTTTACCATGTTTTTCGGCGGTGGTTTGATACCAACCTACATATTAATTAAAAAGCTGGGATTGATCGATACAAGAGCTGTAATGATAATACCCGGTGCAGTGTCAGTATATAACATCATAATTACCCGTACATATATAAAGTCAAATATTCCTACTGAACTGTTGGATGCTGCTCGTATAGATGGCTGCTCAGACTTTCAATTTTTCCTTCGGATAGTTCTGCCTCTCTCTAAGACTATAATGGCTGTTGTTGCGCTTTTCTATGCGGTAGGCATATGGAACTCGTATTTTAATGCACTCATCTATTTGACCAGACAGCAGCTTTATCCATTGCAAATAATTCTCAGAGAGATTCTGATTCAGAATAAAGTCGATGCAGAAATGATTTCAAAGGGCCGTATTAATGTAAAGGATCTGGCAGCAAGACAGGCTATCTTTGAACTTTTAAAATACTCATTAATAGTGGTTTCCAGCGCTCCGGTTTTTGTGATCTATCCTTTTATACAAAAGTACTTTGTTAAGGGTATTATGATTGGTTCCCTAAAAGGCTAGAGCTTATTGATTAAAGCAGCAAAATTTTATTTTGCAGTCTTTAATTGCAAGGTTGTCTTGCGTTAAGGATAATTTCCTAAAACATCATAAAAGGAGATGGAAAGTGATGAAAAAGGTCATGTGTGTTATTTTGGCAGCATTCATGGTTGTGTCATTCTTCGGTTGCAAGAAAAGCGACTCACAGACAGGAAAGATTAAGGAGGGTGTTAAAGTTACCGATCCAGGAAAATATCCCATAGTAGAAGAAGAGGTAACGCTCAAGTATTTTATACACCTAATCCAAACATTATTGATGTAAATACCAACACTTCAGCAATATGGCTGGAAAAAAAGACAGGAATTAAAGTTGAATGGATAACGGTTTCCCCTGCAGATGCATCAGAGAAAATAAACCTTATCCTCTACAGCGATGACAAATCAGATATGCCGGATGTTTTCCTTACCTCTCTTTCCCGGCCGGTGGTCGAATCTCTTGGAATAGAAGGAATATTTATCCCGCTGGAAGGTCTTATTGATGAATATGGCTACAACATAAAGAAGTTATTTGAACATAATGAAACAGTAAGACCTAAGTTAACGGCTTATGATGGTCATATTTATTTCCTCTCAAAGTACTGGGAAGGAGTTCACGACAGACATGTCGAAAAAATGTGGATGAATATGAAATGGTTGAATAATGTGGGCATGGACATTCCTGAAACCACAGAGGATTTCTACAATGTACTTAAGGCCTTTAAGGAAAAGGATGCAAACGAAAATGGCGATTCTAATGATGAAATACCATTTATAGCCCATACAGGTTGGATGTCATCTATTCCCAACTACCTCATGAATGCATTTGTTTATTATACCCCCAGTGCTTATGTGGAAGATGGCAAAGTTAAAGTTTCCTATGCCCAGGAAGG
>JAAZHD010000234.1 GCA_012510895.1 Clostridiales bacterium | reverse complement strand
CACCGGATTTGGCCATTACTGAGGCTGCAGCCGGTATCTGTACAACCGTTCTAATGATGGTAGTTGTTTTCCGTACCAGCAGGAGGGAGGAATAGGATTGAAAATAAGAAATGTCTTGATTGTAATCCTGGCTCTTATAGCCTTATATGGAATTATAATTTCAGTTGCTGAAATGCCTCCGTATGGCTCACCTGACAATCCTGTTCATAATCAGGTATCAGAACGCTATATCCATAAAGCTTTGGAAGAAACCGGCGTTCTTAACATGGTAACAGCTATAGTGCTTGATTACAGGGCATATGACACCATGTTTGAAACAATTGTACTTTTCACGGCAGCTATTGCTGTAGTCATAAACCTGAAAAAATATCATGATAAAAGCAGCAGTGCTGATAAGGAGGATAGCCTCATTAAATGAAGGATTATATTCTGAAGCGGATTGTCGCTGTAATTCTGCCTTTTATGTGCATGTATGGTTTTTATGTAATACTTCATGGCGCATCTTCCCCCGGGGGTTCTTTTGCCGGGGGAATCATAGTGGCCTTAAGTTTTATTGTCTTTTCCACAATTTACGGCCTTGATGAAGGCCGCAGAATACTGCCGGAATCCGTCCTGGTATGGACAGAGAGTTTCGGCACTCTCTGGTATGGATTGCTGGGACTTATAGGTATTTTTAAAGGAGTACCGTTTTTGGCAAATCTGCTGGCGGGATTTAAACCGGGAACGCCCGGCTCTCTTTTCTCAGGAGGCCTGATTCCCCTTCTGACTCTGGGAGTAGGTATCCGCGTGGCCAGTACCATGGTAACCCTGTTTTTCACAATAAAGGAGGAATAAACGTGAAAGAACTGCTTGAAAAGGTAGTTATCAATTATCCATACCTCGCCGCCGGCATTCTCTTTGCCATAGGAGTGCTTACAGTACTGACACGATCCAATGTATTTAAAAAACTGATAGGCATAAATATTATGGAAAGCTGTGTTTTTCTTTTGTTTGTTTCAGCCGGCAATATAAAAGGCGGGAATGTTCCTATACTGGATACGGCCAATCCCAAGCCTGTATATGTCAACCCGCTTCCATCAGCCTTAATGCTTACAGGCATCGTTGTCAGCGTAAGTGTAACAGCTTTCGCCCTTGCTCTTATTATCAGGTTATATAACTCGTACGGCACAACTGATCTTAGGCGCATAGGAGAGATGGATTATGAGGTGAAGAAGAAATGACGGCAGGCCTTAAAACTAATCTTCCTGTATTTATTGTGGTTATCCCTATGTTTGTTGCCTTTATGCTGCCTACCTTTGCACGCCGTATAAAATGGATAGAAGGCACGGTTGCCGCCGTTAAGCTTTTGGGACTTGCAGCGGCGGCATGGCTGGCACACATGGTTTTATATGAAAAAGACTTTCCTGTGAAATATATTATGGGCGGCTGGCCTGCTCCCTGGGGAATTGAACTGGTAATCGGAAACCTTGCAGCTCTGTTTATACTGACCATTGCCATCGTCAGCCTGCCGGTTGCCCTCTTTGCCAGGGACAATCTGGAAAAAGAAGTGGGCCCCAAACAGCGGATAGCCCGTTTTTATGTGCTCTATCTCCTCCTGATTGGTGCTTTGGCCGGAATGGCAATTACAAATGACCTGTTTAATGTTTTCGTATTGGTAGAAGTAGTCACCTTAAGCTGCTGCGGCCTGGTCAGTTCCCGTAAAGGCCATGGAGCCGCCAAAGCTGCCTTTAACTACCTGATACTGGCGACCCTTGGTTCTGCCCTTGTGCTGGGAGGAATTGGATTTATTTATATCCTTACCGGACACCTGAATATGGAATTTGCCTCTGCAGAACTGGGCCGAGTCTGGCAGAGCAGTCCCCATACAGTCTGGATGGCACTCAGCTTTCTATTTGTTGGTTTTGGAGTTAAAGCTGCACTGTTTCCGCTTCACGTCTGGCTGCCGGATGCACACAGCATGGCTCCGTCTCCGGCCAGTGCCCTATTATCCGGTCTGGCGATCAAAGGCTATATCATCAGCTTCATGAAGATCTTATACGTTATATTCGGTCATACTTTAATGCAGGAGTATGGAATATACAGAATACTGATTCTGATAGGCATGGTTGCAATTATCATAGGCTCCTTATCCGCCCTTCTGCAGAAACGGCTGAAGAGAAGACTTGCTTTCTCTACTGTGGCACAGGTAGGTTATCTTTTTCTTGGTCTGGGTCTTGCCAATAAGGAAGGCTTGATGGGTACACTGCTTTACCTGGTCAGCCATGCCGTGATCAAGTCACTGCTATTTCTGGCTGCCGGAGCTGTTATCAGTGCCACCGGTAAGGAAAATATCAGGGATCTGGCAGGTGTGGGACGAAAAATGCCCATTGCTATGGGGACATTTACCATTGCAAGCCTGTCTCTGATTGGACTGCCCCTCTTATCAGGCTTCATCGGCAAATGGCATCTGGTGCTTGGCAGTCTGGGGGCAGGGGACATCCTGTCAGTTACAGTTATAATTATCGGAAGCATTCTTTGTGCTGCCTACCTGCTTCCTATTATCAGAATTGCCTATTTTGAGCCGGCTCCTGAAGCAGATTGGCAGGATCCCGGTTTACCGCAAAAGGCGGCGTTGATTTTGCTTGCAGCCGGAGTAGTGCTCCTGGGAGTGCTGCCGGGGCCTTTCATTGAATTGGCTGGCAGGGCGGCTGCAGAATTATTATTGATTCAGTAGAAGGGATTAAGGGTGATTAATAAATGATCTATCTGATATCAGCTTTATCCGCCGGGCTGGCCGGCGGCCTGGTTGTTGCCGTAATTCCGGAAAATCGTGCCCGTCTGCGTAATTTTTGTGTACTGTTTTTTTCGGTTTCTGCCATGATACTTTCCTGGAAAGTAGCTTCTCTGGTGTTTGCAGGCATCAAAATACATGCTGCAGGCAAAATTGGAGACATAAGCTGGAGTCTGGCTCCTGATCCCCTTGGAGCAGTCTTTGGACTCATAGCTTCAACCTTATGGCTTTTTGCCGCCGTATACTCCATAGGATACATGTCCGGAAAAAAGAAACAGAGGACTTATTTCAGCTTTTTTCTCATTTCCCTGAGCATAACACTGGGAGTCGCTTTTTCGGGAAATATGGTGGCCTTATATTTATTTTATGAACTGCTTACCTTTGTAACCTATCCCCTGGTTATTCATGAACGCAGCCCCGAGGCGGTTAAAGCCGGAAGCAAATATATCATTTATAATCTTTCGGGTGCAGGGGCTATCCTGATTGCCATTATCATTACCTACAGCCTGTCAGGAAACCTGGATTTCTCAGGCGTTGGAACCCCTCCTATCCTGGCAGGCTGTATGGGTTCCGGACTCAACTGGCTGCTGTTATTATATGTGGCCGGTTTTGGTGTGAAGGCAGCCATCATGCCGCTTCACCGATGGCTACCGGAAGCCATGGTTGCTCCTACACCGGTAAGCGCCCTGCTCCATGCTGTAGCAGTGGTCTATTCCGGTG
>JAAZHD010000233.1 GCA_012510895.1 Clostridiales bacterium | reverse complement strand
GGATATGAGAGGAATGCTAATGATAGATAAGATAATATTAATTGTATTAGATAGCGTTGGAATAGGTGAACTGCCTGATGCAGCCAATTATAGCGATGAAGGCAGTGATACCCTTGGAAATATAATAAGGGTAATGGGTAGTTTAGAGATACCTAATTTAGTAAACTTAGGTATAGGGAATATTCAAAATGTAAAGATACCTTATTTTCATCATTCCCCAATTGGAAATTATGGCAAAGCAAATGAAATTTCCAAAGGAAAAGACACTACTACAGGTCATTGGGAAATAGCTGGGATTCATTTAAATCATCCATTTCCTACTTATCCAAATGGATTTCCTATGGATATCATGAAACTCTTTCACCAGGCAATCAACAGAGAAACCCTTTGGAACAAACCAGCTTCTGGTAGCGAAATTATAAATGTCTTAGGGGATGAACACATAAAAACCTCAAAACCAATCGTATACACTTCTGCAGATAGTGTATTTCAAATAGCAGCCCATGAGGATGTAATACCGCTTGAAACCTTATATGAGTATTGCAGAATAGCTAGAAAAATATTGCAGGGAAAACATGCTGTAGGTAGAGTTATTGCCAGACCTTTTAACGGTACATCCGGAAACTATAAAAGAACTGAAAGACGAAAAGATTTTTCTTTAGAGCCAATTGGACCTACTATTCTAGACGTACTTAAAAGATATGATATTCCTACATATAGTGTGGGCAAAATAAATGATATATTCAGTGGCAGAGGAATTTCAGATTCATTTCCGGCAAAATCAAATGAAGAAGGTGTAAAGATTATTTTGCGTCTAATTTGTGAAAAAACAAAAGGATTGATTTTCGCTAACCTGATAGATTTTGATATGCAATATGGCCATCGTAATGATGTTGAAGGTTATGCTAAAGCATTGGAAGCCTTTGACAAAGAAATACCTAAGCTAATGCAAGACCTTGAACAAAATGACGTTTTAATTCTGACAGCAGACCATGGTTGTGACCCTACACTTCCTGGTTCAGATCATACCAGGGAATATATTCCTATACTATTATATGGCCACTCCCTAAAAAGAGGAATAGATCTTGGTATAAGAGAATCTTTCGGCGATATAGGAGCAACAGTTTTAGATCTGTTTAACATTAAAGAAAACTTAAGGGGAAAGAGTTTCAAAAACTTAATTATATGATAATAACAATCGACATTCAGATAAATAACAAACCAAAACTGAAATGATATATCTACACTTAAAAGATTAACATAATAAAGAAAGACCAGCTAATTAAAGTCAAGAGTTTTTGATAAAAAAAGCCAAAAGTTTTTTAAAGATCCTGACGTAATAAAAGAGCATAGCGATAAGGCCACCCAGGATTAGTAGACATAAAATAGCTGGCCTGAAATAGCAAGTTGATCTTTGAAAACTAAACATCAAGTGCAAGTACTACTAAGCTGCTGTATGCTTTGCTGCTAGCATCCGAGCGTATTCATGGGGACTGCGTAACTGGTAAGGTATTCTGTCTCTAAGAACAGCGAAGATGTAAATGATGATCTTACGCATAACTGCTCCCAAAGCTACCTTTCTAGGTTTACTCTGGCACTTTTGCTTGCAGAATTCAAGTATTACAGGGTTGCAAGCCTGCTTATTCCGCTTAGTTCGGATATTGGCAAGAGC